>CAXIDD010000155.1:0-9835 GCA_964021975.1 uncultured Saprospirales bacterium
CCTTTAGGATTGAGGTGCGGGCGGGAGAAATAGCCTTACATTAATAGCACTACCGTTTATGTTGACAATAGACAGTAATAAAGTAAGGAAGTTGCACAGAGGCAACTTCCTTACTCAATTAACAAGGTATCAGTAATTTGTGGACTAGGTCTTTTTTTTAAATGTAATCCGTCCCGTTATAAGTAGTACGAATCCTACACCACCTAAACATCCAAAAATAAAATCGATCCATTCATTTTTTAGAAGAAAGGGAATTGCAATTCCAGTTACCAGCATAACCAAACCAATAATTCTTATTCTATTCATGATTTTTGCATTTTAAAAAAACATATTACCCATTCTGGGTCAAATCCTTTTAACACCTGATTTGCTATAGATATTTAAACCCTTCGGGTTAAGTTCTTATGCCCGGTTGACTGACGTAAAAGTCCAAAAAATTTAGCTGCAGCAAATGGCTACTCATCTTGGTCTTTTATGTATTCAATAACCATATCCAGCTTTCTTCAAAGCTTTTACATCAGCAAATGGTTTAGGTGGATTGAGGTAAGCGCCTAGGAAACGGTATATTTTCAATCGAACTTCGCGCGCAAAATTGGTATCTATCCGATCAAAGGTATGTCCTCCTGGAATATCCTCATAAATCTGATATTCGAAGTCTTTTTCTGCTGCTTTTAATGATTTGATCAGGTGCTCCACTTCGAGTACATTGACATCACTATCGTTGGTATTGGTGTGGACTAAGAGGGGCGTATTTAATCGGTCTGCCTGCCAAGCTGGCGAACGTCTTTTGTATTCCTCGGTATCTTGATAAGCAGATTTCCCAATGTGGTAATCTACTGAATATAACTCGCGGTATCCCTGTGTTTTGTAGCCCATTCTGGCAATCAAATCACTTACAGGCACACCTGCGTAGCCTACCTTATAGTCATCATTATAGTCAAAAAGGTTCATCAAGGTGATTAAGCCCCCGTGACTCCAGCCCATAATCCCTACGCGCTTTTCATCCACAATGTCGTAGCTTTCGATCATATAATCCCGGCAAGCTTTTACATCTTCTACTTCAAGACCACCGTAATCAATGGCCCGGTAATAACCACTACCATAACCAGTACTACCTCGGTATTCAGGCGCAACAACGATGTATTGTTGGGCTACTAACTCCCGGATAATGTGTGCGTAGAAAGAATTAAAATTACTGTGTACTCCACCGTGAGGAAGGACCATAAGTGGGTACTTCTTATTGGGATCAATATCCTTTGGGATAAAAAGATAGGTTTGGATCCGGAGCGGATTTTGATAATACAAAGGGTTTCCATTCCCTTTGGTCGCTTTAAATTTTTTATCGCCTAATGGTGGTCCCGTCAAGGTTACTTTATCAATAAAGGCTACATCGCCCACCTTGTTGTACCAAACAACATCGTCTACACTTTTATCAATCTGGTCAAATTGGTGTCGTAAATTACTAATCTGGGAACGCATGGCCTTTAGTTCGGCCATCAATTCGGCATTCGTTTGGGCTGAAAGGGTACTTAAACTTAGACTAGCAAAAGTCAATAGAAATAGAAAATACTTCATCTTTTTGGTCAAAAAGATAGGATTTTTTGTTGAGAGCGTCAGGAAATTAGCCCCTCAAATGCTGTTCAATGATTTTTCCAGCTGCGGCCTCAATTTCATCCCAAGCTACTTGAATAGTCATTTCATCATCCGTCCAAAGTGGGTCATTCGCCTTCACGCTGTCAATCATTGTTTTTATAAATGACTTATACCAACTGGCTTCGACTTTTTGATGTATTCCCAAATTCAGGATACGAATTAGATGAGCTGGCTCTCTTTCACAATGAATGATAAGATCTATGGCCACTCGCAGCATTTTGAACCTTTTATTATTCACTAAAGGCGCTTCTTGAGCTGCAAAGTGATTCTTGATAGGCGTTTTGAACTCTGCGTGATTAAAGAGCTTATGGTAAAAATGCTCCACAAAGTCAGGATTAGCGATACAACATCTTTCATAAGATGCCAATGCTAAATCGACTTTTGGGTCATTAGGCAAATGCACTTTATTTAATGCTAGGATCACCTCCCGCATACTAGTATAACGATCTTGCGGCCGCTCTGATAACATTTTGGTGATAATCAGCTTTAAGCTTCGAGGAGCATTTAACTGATTTAAAAGACGCTTTTTGTGTTTTCCCACTTGAAAAAAGCGTAGGCGATTTTGAATAATCACATGGGCATTAATGTTGAGTTGACTGTCTTCACTGCCAAAAAGGGGCCGTCCAGCTAGTATCTCATACATCAATAAACCTAAAGAGAATTGATCCGATTGATAGTTACCCTCCTCTACTTCATTTTTTAAAATTTCCGGTGCTGTATATAGTAATTGCTCTAAGGTAAATGCTGGCTTTTGCTTGCCACTGCTTACGATATCAAACGGGGAGATGACTGGAACCAATTCATTATCAATCAGTACTTTGTCAGGTTTAATATTCTTATGAACGATTTGATTGATATGCAGATAATAAACCGCTTCGGCCAATTGTTGAAAAATGGATAGAGACCGCTGTAAGGAAAAAGGTGTTCGGTTTACTAAATGATCCAAAGAGACCCCATTGATGTGCTCCAACACCAAGAATCTAGGATAAGTTTCTAAATCAGCATTGAGAACTTTAATGATATTTCGGTGCTTAATTCCAAATACTTTTTTCAGTTTCTCTTTTTCTTCACTTGCTTGAGCACTATCATCATAAGATTGTTTTTTAGACACTCGGAGCATCACCCGTCGATCAGTATTGGTTTGATGCGCTCTAAAAAAGGCCATCGAGCTACCATCAATCACTCTTTGGATTTTATGATATTTCCCCATCAACTTCAAGCCAAGTTGCTCTTCCAGCGAGACAGTAGCCATCGAATAATTGAGGCTTGGAAAATACTCCAGGATCTTTTTTTCTACTTCCTGGCAATAATAAAGCGTCGCCATGGTCAGCTGATTAGCGGTAGTTTCTTGGTCTGATTTTTCAATAATCCCCGTTTGGGTTTGTTGTTTGAGGTTATTGGTTCGATTGATCAATTGGACGCATTCGTCTTCAATATCCTTAATAGAATTGATGAATTCAAACAGTTTTTCGTTGGCCTTTTGGGTATTTCCTTTTTTGATGAGCTTTCTGATCATGGGTTTTGGTTTTTTATTTTTACTTAGAGACGATACCGTGCATCGTCTCTAAGTATTTTTCACATCCACCTCGTAAGTAATTTCATCTCCATTTTTGCACGTAATCTCAATCCAATATTTTCCTTTTCTTAGAATTAATTCTTTGGGGTCATCCTCATTCTTTAATTCAATAATGTCCAAAGGCACGGCATTCTTTTCTTCCTTTTGGAAAATTGCTTTGACAATGACTGGATACTGATCCGCATTAATCCGCTTTTTTTCAACGGGTACAAACCGGTGCCCAGTTTGTTCATAGATCCAATTGGGTCGTTCTTTTTGATATTTGGTTGGTGGATGATACAGTAAAATATCGAAATGTTTTTGTAAATCAAAACCATTAAAGACTTGCCCTTGCTTGTTAATTAATACACTGACCTCATCTGCTTGTACCAGATCATACAAAGGGCTAGCTGGAATAGCCCCTTTTTCCGTAAGGGCATCCTGGTAGATCGTTAAGGGATCCAGCCCCATTTTTTTTAAGTGATGAGCCATCCATCGATCATTTTTCCTTTTGGGGTAATCACTTTCAATCGCATGGTACCAACCTCCTTGAATTAGGACTTTCCCAGGCGGTCGATTCTTAATGAATTTGGCAATATTAGCTGCTTGGAGGGAGTCTCGTTCTCCACTACCCATCCGCTCGTAAGCAAATACTTCATATCCGATTGCTAAAGCCGTCCGGACCAAATCTCCCATTTGTGGCTCTCGCGTATAATAACCCGTCATGGGGCTATTGAGTGGATATTTCCGGGTGTTAAGCGCTTGATCAAAAAGGAATTTCGTAGAATCTTGAAAACTGGGCAGTAAAGTTTCTAGGCCGAAGTACCGAAAGCCCTGATCATAAAAAGCTTGTAAAAGCTTTTTAGTAAATATTCGGTGCTGTGGTTTCTGGTGAGCCTCGCTAATAATGACGATGGAATCGGTTTGAACTTTTTCCGCCAAATAGTTAAGTGCATCGTCTGGTTTATAATCTAAAAATAAGATACTATCTATTTGGCTAATGGAATCCAAACCCCACTCCAACTCCAATTCATATTGTTCTATGGCCTTCTGATAAGCCCCTATGAAGGTATAGTAATAGGCCGCACTCGTGGTACGTAGCGTCCCAGAATTTAGTTCAGCGACAATGTCTTCGCTAAATTTATAATCGTGTAATTGTAATTTCTTTTGACCTGACACTTGGATACTCAGCAATAAGGCGATGGCCAAGATCAAATGATTTTCTTTAATGATTTTCATTGGGGTCATTTATCAGATTTAGAAAATGATTTACCTGCTGATCGTTTTGCAGAATGTGAATGTTTTTATCGGCTTCAAGACCGCTCAATTTAGCTAAAATTTTAGGCTTCCGTGTTTGATTATAGGTAGCGATGTAATGCAAAAAGTCCCAGCTAAAACGTTCTGGGCAACCTTCGGTCATGTCTGGCCGGGAACGTCTCCAATAAATGATTGTTCTTTTCAGTACTCTGAATAGACAGCGCCAAGCGGGATAGTCCATAAAAATAATTGTATCTGCTAACACGATCCGCTGGTCCATTGTGCCTCCATAGTTTCCATCCATAATCCAGGCGTCTAGCTTAATCAAGCCTGCTACCTGTTTATACCATGTTTTAGAACTTGGCTCTACCCAATTGGGGCGCCAATAATGCTGATCCAAGTGAATAAGCGGTAAATTGGTGCTTTTTGCAATTTTTTTGGCTAAAGTTGACTTTCCAGCACCACCACAACCAATGATTAAAACTCTTTGCATATTTCTGATATTTACTGGCTTGCTTTAGATGTTTTGCGGTCTATTTTTTCAGCAATTCTTGTAGGTGCTGATCTAAATATCGCAGTGATTTTTTATTTTTCAAATAAGCGTCAATACGTACTTCCCCCATATTTTGAACCCGATACTGAGGTAGTTTTTTCCCAAAACTTAATTGTACAAATTGATCTATCACACGCTCTTTCATAGCATGAGATAATTGAAAATGTTGGACAATAGATTCTTCCATACCTATGTGTACGATCTCATGAATAATCGTGTTGGCTGGATTCTCATATTGTTTAAACCCTCCCTGTGGAGTGGTGTACAACAGAATTTGTCCTATTTCAGGATCATAGCTCCCCCCTGGTCCATATAAGGTAAGTAAGACCCGGTACCTAGGAAAAAGAGTAAAGTCCCAATTCCTTTTTGTACGACCGATTTGTCTTAGGAACTGCTCCAGTGATGACAACTGTTTTGAAACCTGCAGATAACCTCCTTGGTATTTTTGGGGATCGTAAACTTTTTCGGTAAAAAAAGTTTTAAAAGCATTGTAATCAGTTGGAGATAAAGAGTCGTTTAATGCTTTTGCTTTTAGATCCTCCATCAACTCGCCTTCTGGCAAGCTAACTTGATAATTATTTTTTTGAAAAAAACGTAAATCCTGGAGCGTTTGCCAAACATATTGAGCTTCGGCTTCGGCCGAAGGGATGATCACCTCAATACGGTTTTGGGCAAATAAGATATTCGTAAGGAATGTAAAAAGTAAGATTAGGTATTTTGACATGTTTGGGTGATTCGATTGAAACTTAATTTAGATTAAAACTGGTGTTATTGCAAGGTGTTTTTATTTTTTCTGTGGAACGCCCACTCCCCAATTTTCAACTCTTGCGTTT
Organism: uncultured Saprospirales bacterium; assembly: GCA_964021975.1. GTDB lineage: Bacteria > Bacteroidota > Bacteroidia > Chitinophagales > Saprospiraceae > DATFKA01. Next base: position 5,852 of record CAXIDD010000155.1, read on the forward strand.
TCTCCCATTCCCAATAAAATCCTATATTTAAGCTGGATTCACTTAAATTAATTCTAACCCAATGCGATTGAAAATCACCCTCGTTTTGTTATTGTCATGTATACAACTATTATTACTAGCCCAAGAACAGGTAACAGCCGAAACCTACCAACAGGCAGAAAATCAACTTTCCTTCAATACTTCCCAACATATTGACCGGATGAATGTCCGGCCAAACTGGGAATCAGATGAACAATTCTGGTATCAAATATTGGTGGAAGATGGAATGGAGTTTGTGCATTATGACATTAAGAAAAAGAAAAAAACAAGCTTTAAATCTAGAGTAGAATTGAACAAAAGGCTAAAGGAGCAAGCTGCTCCACCGAAGTACAATCGCCGTCAGGAAGTACTTTCTCCAGATCAAAGTAAGGTGGTCTTTATTAGGGATTGGAATCTATGGATGCGCCATTTAGACACGGGAAAAGAAAAACAACTCACCAAAGATGGTATTGAAAACTATGGCTATGCTACTGATAATGCCGGCTGGCGACAAAGTGACCGGCCGGTCGTTTTATGGTCACCTGACTCTAAGAAGATTGCGACCTTTCAGCAAGATCAGCGGCATGTGTCGGATATGCATCTAGTGAGTACCAACGTCGGTGAGCCCAAATTAAAAAGCTGGAAATATCCCATACCAGGAGATGAAAAAATTATCCAGATAGAACGACTCATTATCAATGTGGATAATGCGAAAATGGTGCGCTTTGATATGCCTTCAGATGATCGAAGAGGTACCCAGTGTGATGATATTTCCTGTACCGGTACTTTCGATGATAATCAATGGATCAACAATGGCGAAGCCTTAGTTTTTGTCTCCTCTTCCCGGGACCATAAAATTGCGCAGCTAAGAGTTGCAGATGCTAGTACTGGAAAAGTTAAAGATATCTTGAAAGAGGAAGTGGTCACCCAATATGAATCTGGCCAGGGTGCCATCAATTGGCACTATTTGGAGGCCAGTGATGAGGTCATTTGGTATTCTGAACGCGATAATTGGGGACATTTGTACCTTTACGATGGCCAGAATGGCCAGCTCAAACATCAAATTACCAAAGGCGACTTCGTGGTCACCCGCCTCAAACATATCGATAAAAAAAATAAGGTCTTATTCTTCGAAGCGAATGGTCGGGAAACGGGCCGCAATCCCTATTTTAGTCATCTTTATCGAGTGGATTTATCTGGGCAGAATTTAAAATTATTGACACCAGAAGAAGGAAGTCATCGGATTCAGTTTTCTCCCAACTTCGAATACTTTGTGGATAATTATTCTCAACCAGATGTACCGCCCGTTTCGGTACTTCGGGATATGAACGGAAATCTCATCGAGACACTGGAAAAAGCGGATGTTACACGTCTGACCAAAAAAGGTTGGAAAGCCCCCAAGCCAATCGCCGTTAAATCTGCTGATGATAAATACGATTTATACGGTCTGGTATATACCCCCACCAATCTAGATCCAAATAAAAAGTACCCTATTGTTAATTACATTTATCCTGGTCCGCAGGGTGGTAGTGTAGGCTCTTGGTCGTTTAGTGCGGGTAAGTCAGATCACCAGGCCTTGGCTGAGTTGGGTTTTATTGTAGTAGCTATTGAGGGAAGCTGTAATCCTGGTCGTTCTAAAGCCTTTCATGATGAATGTTATGGGAATATGTCGATCAATACTTTACCTGATCAGATTTATGGCCTTCAGCAGTTAGCCGAAAAATATCCTTACATGGACTTGGAAAAAGTTGGGGTCTGGGGACATTCTGGAGGTGGTTTCGCTACGGCTACAGCCTTATTTAAGTATCCTGATTTCTATAAAGTGGGCATTTCGGAATCTGGTAACCACGATAACCGGAACTATGAAGATGATTGGGGCGAACGTTACATCGGTAGAATGAAAGAAGTTGAGGGCGTTAATAACTACGAAATTCAGGCCAACCAGCTCTATGCAGAAAATTTGCAGGGTAAATTATTACTGGCACATGGTGGTATGGATGATAATGTGCCTCCTTATAATACAAACCTCGTTGTGGATGCCTTAATCAAAGCCAACAAAGATTTTGATTTACTGATCTTCCCTAATGCTCGACATGGTTACGGAGCCGATAGGTATTATATGATGCGCAAAAGATGGGATTATTTTATAAAAAACCTCAAAGGCCTTACGCCTCCAAAAGAATACAAAATCGAATATAAGCGGGACCCACGGGCTGTAATCGTACCGTAGCTCCTGCATTATAAAGAACAATAAGTATTACATTTTTTTTGAATCGTCCAAGGCATCAAAGTGCACTTAGAAGCTATTTGAATTAAACACTTCGAATAGCTTCTAAGTGTATATCTAGTTTTTGATCACCTTTTTACGAATCAACTGCCCAGGTAGTTTGATTTCAAGTAATAGTAATTGTGGATCTAGATGTGCTAAGCTTGTGCTTAATTCTTGGGTTTCCAAATTACTTTGCCGCCAGAGTAATTGCCCTGCGGAATTATAGATACTTAGGCCAAGAATCAGTTCCTTTTCGCTGCGAATATTCAAGGTGTTTTGCATTGGATTTGGAAAGATATGTATTCTATTAGCTAGTAAAAGGCCTTCTGTAGAGGTGGTAATACAAGTATTACAACTACTACCGCCACAATCAATACCAACTTCTCCCCCATTGAGAATTTGATCTTGACAAGACCAAGCATTTCTAATTTGAGCACCTTCAGATTCTAGCTCCGCTTTAGAAGCCAATTGTTCTGAGTCGAGATTCCCCAATAAGAGGTTGTTCAACTCAAAAGAATCGGTTTGCAAGTCATAAAATTCCTGGCTACCATCATCAAAAGCAATCAACTTATAACGTTGATCTCGAATGGTCCAACCGCTAGGATCTTCTCGTCCAATTTCTGTATAATTAAATTTTCTACCTAAGAAATCACCACCTGAAAGTAATGGATAAAAACTTAAGCTATTGTAAAGTCCGCCTGCTAAGTCTGCTCCCACAGCTTCCAGAATAGTGGCATAGATATCTGCTATGTGTACCATTGCCAATTCTTCTTCTCCCTGACGGGTTACTCCTGCACCCGCTATAATTAGGGGTACTCGAACTCCACCTTGGTACAAGGTACTTTTACCTCGGCCGGAGGGGTAATCCTTAAGAATACCATTTGGGGTGCCATTATCTCCTACAAAAATGATCAAAGTATTGGCTCTTTCATCTTCTGATAAAGATTGTATCAAGCGGTTCATCTCATGGTCCATTGCTTCGACCATAGCTATGTATTTCCCGACATTATTATTGGTATTCCCCGTTGTATAAAGATCACTTGGCGGTACATGGAAAGGGCCATGCGGCGCAGTATGTGCCAGCCAAAGTAACCACGGTTGATTCTGGGCGGCTACCCAATCAATGGAAGCATCGGTGAAAGCACTGGTCGCATATTGTGTTTCGGTGCTTGTCGTTCCATTCTCTGTTTTTGCCCAGGCATAATAATCATCCACGCCTGAGCCCATAACCCCCATGAAATAGTCAGCACCATGTGCAGCAGGATGCAAAGGATCCGCAGGACTTGAGAGGTGCCATTTCCCAATTACCGCATCTGCATATTGATTATTAGTTCGAGTGGCCAATTCTGTTAATAGAGAAGTATGGATCAAATCCAAATTCCCCGGAGTACCAATAACGCCCGTCTTTACACCATACTTCCCACTTAAAATCGCGGCTCGTGAAGGCGTACATTTTGGGGCTGCAAATACATTTTTAAAAGTAAGTCCTACCGACCGTAAACTATCTAAAGTTGGCGTAGTAGGCATTCTGCCACCTTCATGATAACCATTGGTGTAATCTACCCCTAAATCGTCAGCAATGACCAATAATATATTGGGTGCTTGTTGGGCAAAAAGATTGGAAGCAAATAAAAGAAAAAACAAGCTGTTGAAGAGACTACTTTTTAGTGTACTTAGTGGTTGTTGCATAGTTGGTT
>CAXIDD010000156.1:0-9799 GCA_964021975.1 uncultured Saprospirales bacterium
TCTTCTGGCTCCTTGAATGCCTTGACGAATACCGAAGTCACTTTCACGATTAATGAGGCTTTGAATGAAGGCGTCTACACACAGGATATTTATCTAATGGCTGATAATGGCGTTAATGAAAGATTGACGCTCTCACTTAATGTATTCAAGCCTGCACCAGATTGGAGTTTGACGCCGAGCGATTTTGAATTCTCAATGAATGCCATTGGTTTGCTAAGAATTGAAGGAGAATTATCTCGTAACGAAGATGATATCGTAGCAGTTTTCCAAAATGGGGAATGCAGGGGAAGAGCCAATCTGAGTTATATTCCAGAAAATGACCAATACATGGTCTTCTTGGATATTTATGGCAATCAGTTTGATATTGGATTCCCTTATGAAATAAAAGTTTGGAGTGATGCCAAAGGAGAGATCATCACTGATATTGACTTGATCGATGGAGATAATATTCAAAATTCGATAGTTTTTGCACCAGGACAGCTATTAGGACGTACCAAAACACCGGTTATCTTTTCTGCGGACAATGTGCTGGAAAAAAGCTTACCGCTCAACAATGGCTGGAACTGGATATCCTTTAACTTATCTTCTCCTGATCAAGCATTTGTTGGAGATATGTTTAGGAGTTTAGAAGCCACTTCTGGAGATTTAGTCAAATCGATTGATCTGTTTGAAGAATATAATGACTTTACTGGATGGTTTGGGGCAATTACTGCTGCTGGAGGTTTCCGGAACGAGGCGATGTATCAATTGAAGCTGGCAAAATCAGATACCTTAGTTTATAGTGGTATCCCATTGAATCCTGCGGAAACACCAATTCAGATGAAATCTGGTTGGAACTGGATTGGGTACATTCCAAACTTTGCAATGCCCGTAGCTGAAGCCTTGGCAAATTTACAACCCAATGCAGATGATTTAATCAAAGGACAACGTGATTTTGCCATCTATGATGAAGGCCTAGGTTGGATTGGTTCCTTAAAATCTATGCGCCCTGGAGCTGGCTACAAGTACTTTAGCAATGCAGCCTTAGATAAACAGTTGATTTATCCTAGTCGATCCCTCTTTACTCGTTCTTTACCAAAAGAAATCGATAGAAGTGCGGAGGTACTATTAGAGCAATCTCCTACGCAATATGAAAGCAACATGAATATGGTTGCCATGATCATGGGTTTGCCAAGCAATCAGGAGGATTATTGGTTGTTAGCTAAGCACGGTGATGAAATTGTTGGCTCTATCCAGCCTCAGTTGGTCAACGGACGTCCGTATTATTTTGCGAGTATTTATGGCCAAAAAGAGGCCCATCAATTAGACTTTGCTTTATACAATCCAGCAACTACTGAAACCATTGTTTTGGCAGAAAAACATGGTTACCAAGCAGATCAGATATTAGGAAACCTTAAAGAGCCAGTCATTTTTAATGTTCAAGAGTCGGCAGCTGTCCCTCAAAAAACACCAGGCTTTACCGTTTGGCCACAGCCTTTTGATCAAATTTTAGCGATAGATATAGAACTAGAAACTCAAAGCGATGTACAAATTGAATTGTACAATATGCAAGGACAAAAGCTAGCACAATTGTATCAGGCAAAATTAGGTGAAGGCACACATCGCATTACGTTTTCTGCGGAAGAACATCCTGTGTTATTAGGATCTGCAGGAGCGTATACGCTAAAAGTAATGACCAACGGTCGGGCCGAAAGTCGTATCCTCTTGAAAAAATAAGTAATGATTGGGGAGGCTGAAGCTTTGGCTTTGGCTTCCACTTTTTTCTATTGTAATCTGCTTTTTATGAAACAGAAAATAACATTTAGTTTATTCTTTCTCAGCTTATTTGGTGTCTTGCAAGTAGCAGCCCAGGTGCCAGATTGGAGTGTCAATACCAATGCTTATCAAGGCACTATGACCATTGTCGGGGTGATACAGATAGATGGCTTCGAGACTTGGGGTACAGACGATGTAGTAGGTGTTTTTGCAGGCGAAGAATGTCGGGGCGTAGCTCGTCCAATTTACAGTTCTGCCTTAGGTCGGTATTTTGTCTTTCTGTCCGTTTTTGGTAATGAAACACCTGAAATAATGACCTATCGGGTTTATGAAGCGGCTCGAGATTCCATTTTCACAACTACTGCAACTATAAGTTACAGTCTGAATGCGACTTTAGGTACGATTGGCTCACCCTATATTTTTGAGGTAGGACAACTTCCTTTTGTTTTCATTCTGGAAGATAAAGATGGGGATGGTTTCTTCACGGATACCGATTGTGATGACGAAGATCCTTTTATTAATCCTGGAGGTTTTGAAATTGCAGGTGATTCAATTGATCAGAACTGTGATTTCTTTTTAGAAGCCGGAATACCACAGATTACTTACGTCAATAATTTTAATGAAATTTCCTATGATTTCAATACCAATGGTTTTGGTATTCGTCAAGAATCTGGTTTTGACAATGGAGCGATGCACAGTAATCATCCATATGGAGATCTGTTTTTTAATGAAGAAAAGAACCTTTATAGTATTTTAAACATCCCAATCATTGTGGATGAGGTAAGCCCAACGATTCGTTTTCAAGAGGTCGTTTTGGTAGAGCCAGGAGTAGAAGGTGTTACTTATCCAGATGCAGCTTTTAGAGATTATGTGATTGTAGAGGCACGGACAGCAGATCAAGTCAACTGGACACCTTTATCAGAGGCTTATGATGCCAGAGCAGATACGATTTGGGAGCAAACATACAACTCTAATATCGATCCTTTTGGAGGAACCTCCAATGCCGTAGGAGATCAAACTATGTACCGCGAACGTCTCCTTGATATTAGCGAACATTTCAGCGCAGGAGATACCATTAAAATTCGGTTCCGGCTCTATAACGATTTTTTGGATTTTGGATGGGGCTGGGCGATTGATGATTTGGAAATTCAAAAAGCAGTGCCGACCAGTACCACAATAGCCTATGAAGCGAATATTTTTCAGGCTTTTCCAAATCCTTTAGTGGATCAGACTTTATCTGTCAACACTACTCAATTTAATCCTGCAGAAGTTTTACAATTCAGTTTGTATGATGCGCTAGGTAAACTGGTTTTTTATGAAAAAAGAAGATCAACAGAAATCGATACAAACATCCAATTAGACTTACCTAGCTTACCAAACGGTTTATACTATCTACAGATTAGTGATAAAGAAAAGCGGGGTAGTCAAAAGATTATCAAATCTAATCAATAGTCATTATGGCCATTCGTCACTTAAACCCAAAACAAAAGCCTGTTAAAAAAGAAAGGGCCAAAGATTTATTAGAATCGATTCAAAAAGATTTACAAGATTTAGCAGAACAGGTGAAAGAATGCTTAGCAGCCTCTTCCGAAAATATGCCGCTTGATAAACAGGCTAACAATAAGCATTCTGATCCAAACGACTTAATCGATGAGTAACAATTTTAATATATAATTTACTCAACATATAACTACTTAAATGAAAAATCTAATAATTATTTTTCTACTGAGCTTTGGCTTTGCTCTTCCAGGAACAGCGCAGCAATCTTCTGAAGAATTTTACATCCAACAGCGAAGCACCAATAGGTTAGGCGTACCGTATTATGGTTATCTCCAAAACCCGAATACAATGCTGATGCACCCTGATCCGGCAACTCCAATAGAAAAGGGGCATTTTTTCTTCGAGCAAAAAGAAGGACCTTGGGGGCTTATTGTTTCTGCTTATGATAAAAACCTTTGTCTATGTCCGGTAATAAGAGCGGGGTGGGAGATAAAGAACTTTCCAGGTTTTCCAGCAGCTAAGGGTGATCAAGAAGGTTCCTACGCAAATGGATTTTTCCATAAGTCAGGTAAAATACCACATTTAGAGGCTAAACCTAAAACCGGTACATTCATTGGATACGCAAATACGAAAACGGAGCTATGCTATTGGAGAATTGACCAGGAAGAGGATGTGATTATCCATCTTAGTGGTGGGTATATGATGGCTCAAGGTGCTTCCGGCGAACAAAATCCTTCCCTAATATTTGAAAAGGATTTTAGTAAATACGGTAATTCAGCTACAAAATTTGTTGCTATCGAAACAAATAATGTTCAGAGAGGATTACCCGGACGAGTCTTAAAATTGGACTTAGGCATGGAAACACAAAGCATATATCAACTTGCGAAGTCATTAAATAATAATTCTGTAGTTAAAAGAAAGGAAGAGTATTTTGTAAAACAGGGTTTTTCCGAAACCCAGAGTAACACTTCTGCGACCGTAAAAATACCTACTGGTAAGTTAGTTAAATCTTTATTAAGTGGCGCGAATAAGATAACCGCCATAGAAGCTACTATGAATAAGAATACTAAAATGTTCAGTAAAGAAGACTACGAAAAGTCTTCTTACAATTTAGGTCCAAACGAATCGGTAGCAATCTGGCAAGAGAGTCTTATCGCAGATTTTAAATACAATAAAACTAAATGGGTCTTTAATAGTAGTACTAAGAAGTATACTCCGAATGAATTTATTCATCCTACCTTCTACGATGACTTCGAAACTGAAAATGTACAGAATGAATGGCACGTAGGCAGAATAACAAGTGACATAATTGAGAAAAACGGGAGGAATGTATCGGTCTTAAGATGGACCAATAACGCAGGTAAGAGTTGGACCCTGGAAGCTAACCCTCAAGGAGATAGGAAAGGAGCGTACGTGATATTAAATACGGATGATTCCAATCCTTATTTTGATAAAGGATTTGAGTATCGAACTTTCAAATTTTTAGTAGATGAGTATGGTCAGGCCAAGGGCTTTGAATTTGGAAACACTTATTACAAAAGAGTATTAGAATAAGTTTTTAATGATCAAGTTAGATAATAATCCAATGGGTTGACGCATTCGAAACACAGCGATTGAAAACAGTTTATCGGTAGCATGATTAAACTGTAGAGTCGTCTGTGTTTCGTTTTTTTGTAGTTCTTCATCCGTAAAGTGCTATGAGTGGTATGTCTTGTAATTACTCCTTCATTCCCTTCCTCAACTCTAAGCCAACCGAAGTTCTCGGTTTAAAACCTTCCCAGGTTTCGGCATTGGAGTTTTCTGGCAATTCGAGGTAGTGTCCATAATCCAATCCTTTTAATCGTATACCTAAAAAGGCGGTGACAAAATGCTGGTTGATGTTATTGATGCGCCGTTGATCCCAGGCCGGTTCGGCATAGTGCATAAAATCTGGATAGTATTTGTCAGAATTTATAGTCACCGCGGGCGGTGGATTGGGCGCTACATTGTGTCGGGCATTCACATAGGTAAGCATATAACGTTCCGTGTTAATGGCCCCGTCATAGATTGCTTTGATACCGTTTTCATATCCGGATACATCATCTTGATCCCCTGCTACAAAAAACGTTGGAATTCGTAATCCGGCTAGGCCTTCGGCATCCCAGCTACCACGAGCCATCCCCCAGGGTGCAAAGGCAACTACGGCTTTGATCCTTTCATCTGGTGCAGCCACTAAATCCGGAGCGCTCATTGTGCGTGCCTCGATAGCAGTGCTCCCACCGGTCATTTGGCTAAAAGCAGCGATCATACCTTTGCTATAACCCGCACCGGCTACATTGAGGACGCCATACCCACCCATGGAATAACCAATCAGTGCCGTATTATTGGCATCCAAGGATTCTGAAAGAAAGCTATTGCTGTTTTTTTCAGCCATTTCAGCCATTTCATCGAGCACAAAAAGAATGTCAAGGGAACGGTTCATCAAGGTACTGGCGAAAGGTCCGGCATCTCCGTGCGTAGATTCCGTATGATCAATAGCGACGACCACGTAGCCTTTGGAGGCCAGGTTCTCACTCAAATAACTCAACAAGTAGCGAGATCCTGGATAGCCGTGAGAAACAATAACTAAAGGGAAAGCCTGATCGCTGCGATCAAGTTTTGCATCCCGTAGTGCCCGGCCTTGGAAAGTAAAAGGCGTAAGTGGCCGTTCTTCCGTATTTGGGCGGCCCAACATATCTGTATACTCCGTGAGTGCGACTTGCCCCTCTGGAATAATAGCTGGATACCATACTTCAAGTGTCAACGGTCGATCATAAGTAGGGACTTTACCTTCTTTTGCTTTAGCAAAATCCAATTGGCTTGGATTAACTACTTCTAGGGTTCGGACACCAATAGGATAGTCTCCTCTGGGTGCTAATTCGGGGGCATCAGGCAAGGCATCTCCAAAAATAAATGCTGGCATATTTTCACTGGTTTGTGCGATCAAAATATTCCCTAAAAACAAAAGGCTAACGAAGGCTAAAAAGGATAAGGTAGGTTTGGTTTTCATATTTGTAGGCTTGAATATGTGCTTGACTACAAAGGTATTTTTTATTTGGTAAAATCAAGGTCCATAATTACTTGATTTTGCGACAGGTCTATCAACGCTTTGGATTGATTTTTGAAGTGGCCACCTTTTTTTAAAAAAAATAAAAAAGACGGTCATACTATTTTCTGTCAGTACACCTACTAGCAAACAACATAATAAAAATCTAAAAATCACATACATTATGAAAACCTTACAACTGACACTATCTTTTTTAATGATCTTACTTACCTCTACACTTTCTGCTAAAGATATAGAGTCCGCTAGTGCGAACATTACCGCAGACATTTTTTCCACCTTCACTTCCTTAGATGGTAAATGGACTAATACGGACCAAAATGCTTTGCCAACTTTATTAATTTCTGGGAATTCCACCAAATTACGTGCCTGGGGCAAATGTAGCCCGACCAATTGTGATTGGGGAACGACTAAAATATACAAACAAGGTGTTGGTTTTAAAGCTACTTTTAAAAGCTCCATAGCGACACGATTCTTGTTGCTAAAAGTGCTGCCTGATGGTAGGTTGAGAGTGGATGCTACCTATAACTATAAGGATAGTAGACCAACCAAACGTTTCACCTACTATTTCAAGCAGAGAAATGTGAAGAAAATTGATGGTACTTGGGTAAATTTAGATCAGAATTCATTACCCAAACTAGTCGTCTCTGCCAATAGTACTAGAATCCGTGCTTGGGGAAAATGTCATCCTACCAATTGTCCTTGGGGAATGGTTGCCTTAACGAAATTGGGAGCTGGATACAAAGCTAAATTTAATGATGCAGTTGCGGTACGTACGCTTATCCTTACCCCAATTGCCGGTAATAAATTAAGAGTACGAGCTACTTATGATTATAAAGATAGTAGAGCAACCAAGCGCTTTACCTACACTTTTAAGCGTCCTACTAGTACCCATCCAAGTACACCAAAAATCGATGGTATCTATGCCAATACCAATCCAAATGCTTTGCCAAAACTTCAGATCTATGCGAATAGCACTAAGATCCGTGCTTGGGGCAAGTGTACACCAACGAATTGTCCATGGGGAACCGTGAACTTGACTAAGTTCGGCACTAAATACAAAGCAATATTTAATGATGCAGTTGCGGTACGCAAGCTAGTTCTTACTCCGAAAGCTGACGGGAAATTACACGTAAGAGCCACCTACGACTATAAAGATTCTAGGCCTACAAAGTATTTTAGCTACTATTTTAAGCCTAAGCAATCTTCTTAGGAATGAACAAAACATAGAAAAGCCGCTTTAATTAAACTTAGAGCGGCTTTTCTATTTCTTGATTTAGCGTGCTTCTTTCCACGTCTCAAAATCTTTTTTATTCTCTTCTGAAGTCAAGGGGTACAATCCAATAATCGATCGGCCTTCGTCGATTTTTTCAGCTACGTAGGCTTCGTATTGTTCCATACCTTTGGCTTGTTCGGCTATTTGGTCAGCAAGGTGCGCTGGAATGACCATTACACCATCATCATCTCCGACGATAATATCGCCTGGGAAAACGGCTACATCTCCACAACCAATGGGGACATTGATATCTAGTGCCTGATGAAGGGTTAAATTAGTTGGTGCGGATGGGGCATGATGAAAAGATGGGAACGGTAGCTTGGCGATAATTGGAGAATCTCTAAAACCACCATCCGTTACTACTCCGGCCGCACCCCGAATCATCAGACGGGTGATTAGTAAAGAGCCTGCCGAGGCGGCCCTGGAATCTTTCCGGCTGTCCATCACCAAGACTGCTCCTTCCGGGCAGGTTTCGATGGCCACTCGTTGTGGATGTTCTGGATCTTTGAATACAGTAATCGGGTTCAAATCCTCTCGGGCAGGTATGTACCTTAGGGTAAAAGCTTCTCCAACCATGTTGGGTTTACCCAGAGCCAAAGGCCGGACGCCTTGTATAAATTGATTTCGTAAGCCCATTTTAAATAAAAGGGTAGCGATGGTAGGCGTGCTGGTTTTTTTTAATTGTTCTTTGGTGGATGGTAACATATGGTTGGTAGCTTAATGAATGAATAAGAGATAAGCGGGCTGTATTTAAAGTATAAAACCACCAAAAGTCCCTTTAAGGTTGGGATGAATTTTGGTGGTTTTGCATGATAAAGATATTTTCTTTTTAGGCGTAAGCCCTTTAAAAGCTTAATAAAGCAAATTCAATTTCAGGTTTTGTTCTACAGCTATTTTACCTGAATTAGAGAAGGTATTGCTAGAATGACTATTGTTTTTTGCTCCCCATAAAAGTGCCACTAATTTGACGCTATTGTTTTGGAAGATATTTCCTTTAATGTTTACATTGATGATGCCATAGGTATTGAGCAAAATGCCATTTTCTTCTTTTGCACCACAATTGGTGAACGTACTATTGGTTACTAATAGATTTCCGCCTACCGTAGATTCGTCGTATCCACCTCTGTAGTAATCCAATACATTTTTACCAATGTTTTCAAAGTTACATTGATCTATGGTTATATTCTCGGCATTGTATTCCCCTTTATCTTCTCTTTCTTCAGATAATTCTAGTCCATTTTGACAGTCTTTAAAAGTAGAGGAGCTTAGGTCGATAAACTCGGCAAAGGAATATTTGTAAGCTTTGAGGATAAAATCAAAGTTAGAGATTTCACAGCCTTCCACTTTCAGATTGTAAAGGCTAGACATATTCTCTTTTAAACTGGCAAAGGCATATTGATCATTTTCTCCTTTCAAATGGATGTTTTTAAGGCTTAGCTCTCCTTTTGGATGCATCTCAAAAGCTGGAGTTTCGGCAGCTCCATTAAACATGATCATTGCTTTATTAGCTGGATCAGAAGATTCAACCGTCAATCTCTTATCAATAATTAGGGACGAGGCTACTTCATAATTACCTGCTTCTAATTTTATAGTAGCACCCTCCTTTGCTGCTTTGATTGCTTCTATGAGGTCATTTGATGTACTAACTACCGTTGTTTCTCCATCATTGTTTGTTGTTTTAGGTGTATACCAATCTGGCCCATATTTAGAGCTATCCATGATTTTGGGATCTACATTCGGGCTACCATTTATTGCACCGACTTGGTTATTACTAGTTCTAGAGGCACCAAATAGATCTTTATTGATCTTATCGAATTCAAAACCATTGTACAGCGCTACATTTGACAAATCATTAGCGGGTACCCAAATGTTATCGGTCAATTTTTGAAGTTCAAATGATTTTGTTTCAAGGCCCTCAACGGCTTTAAAATTGACTCCCTGGTTATTGATAATATTGCTTTTGAAGTTGATGCCATCTAATTGATCATGTGCTACGACAGGCATCTCATCTCCAGTTGTATTATAAATTAAATTATTAGCAACCGTCGTCCGAATAGGTCTTGCTGATCTGATCTCAGAGGCTGGCAGTACATCACTTTCATCTATATTAGATCCAACGCCAAACTGCAAAGGAGACACACAATCTATCCAAGAATTGTGAGCCACCACAACATCCGTAACTTGAA
>CAXIDD010000157.1:0-9795 GCA_964021975.1 uncultured Saprospirales bacterium
CATTTTTAAAACCAGCAGCTTCAAAAGCTTGATTCCACCAGCTTGCACCTTCTAATAAAGCCGAACGGATGGGTTCTGGTGCACCACGGTCTAAATAATAAACAATGGGCTCGACGGCTTCACTAACTTTAGCATTAGGGTTTTTCTTTTTTATACGGTGTCTTCGGATAAACTTCTTCACTAAAGGTTGATCAATAGGTGTGGCATAGTCTTGGTAGGAAAGACCGTTAAAACCACTGCGTGGATCGAAGACCCGAGGCTCATAACCATTATCTGGCAACTCTACAAAAGAATGATGCATTCTCACGGTGATGGCATCAGCCGTAGGCGTGACCGAGCGGATATTTCCACCACTAGCTTTTCCATCAAAAGTGATCGTTGCCTCAAACTCTGTATTCTTTGGGAAGTTTTTGGTGCGGCCCATATAAATACCAGACCTGCTTTTATCCACTCGATAGCTTCCTTGTTTACCTCTTTGTAATCTGCTGGCAATACCGTGCGCATCGCGGAGTAAGAAATCTGTTAGGTCAATTAATACCTTGCCATCTTCTTCAGCTGCTACTTTGAACCCCCAAATAATGGATCTGGCGAAAGCCTCCGCAACGGACTTGACTTCATCAGCGTTATCACTAACTGCTCGGTAATCATAGTTGGGCTGCTCTAGCATAACCTTTGGTCCAACCCGCTTAAATTCCAGAAGTTTGGTACTCCCTAATTGATTACGGTCCAAACCAATATCGTTGGAGCCAATACCCGCAGGTAAACCGCTCACGTAAAGGATCTCTTGATCGAATTTATCGACTTCCATCCATATTTTGTCGGTTGTCGCATCGTAATAGAAATCAAAATAACCTTCCATCTTCTGCATACCTTCGGTTTTTTCCGCAATACTTGTTTGCGACCAAAGAGCAGAGGAAAAACAAAAAATGCCCACTAGGGCTAATAATGTACGCCTCATCATAATGTATCTTTTTTTCGATCGAGAAGATAGTGAAAAATCTACTTTATCTGGGGCGTTGTTAGGCCACAAATCAAAGTCTTTGGTCGACGGTAAACTCTAGACAGGCATTTGAATACTTAAAAAGCCTAAAAATCGCTTTCGGCATGATCCTTGCTATTTAGTAAGTAGTAAAGAATTTTATCGGTTTTTTAAAGCGACTCGCTATGAGATTACTACAGAGAAAAAGCGCCATCCTATTTTTATTTTTGGCTCCATTTATTTTATCCGCACAACAAACGGATTGTGGTTGTCTGGATAATATTAATGTAAGTCTTGATGACAATTGTGATTTTGAATTGAGAGTTGATAATGTACAAGCTGGTCTATGTACCGGAGATACTTATGTTATTGTAAACGATGACAATCCTGGAAACGGGGCTATTATAGATTGTCCGGGCGAATTCACTTATGGTATTTTTAGGGGCGAAGATTTGGTTTGTTGGGGACTAGTCACCGCAGAGGATAAACTAGGACCAATCATTGAAAACACCATCACCAAACATGAAACATTAGAGTGCTACTTAGCAGATCGTTTTATCAATAACCCAGCTACGATCGATCCAACGGATAAATATTATTTGGGAGAAATTATCTTCCGAGATAATTGTAGTGATTGTGGCTGCCTGGTCAGCCGCACCTTCAGTGATCAATTGCTGTATAAAAGTTGTCAAGAAACACTTGATAACGGGGTTTATGCAGAGATGATCCGTACCTGGACCGCCGTTGATTGTAGAGGTCAAAGAACAGAGGCTAATCAGATTTTCACTTTTGTTCGTCCTCTATTGGATACTTTAACTTTGGTAGCAGATACGACCTATCAGACCTGTACACCGGAGGATGCCGTTATTTTAACTCGATATCCTTATTGGACCAATAGCTTTGGAGATCGGGTTTACCTCGATGAAATGGATTGTAATTATGCCGTGACGATCGAACAGGAAGAGTTTCCAGTTTGCTCAGATGGTACTTACAAGCAAGAAAATTATGTCCGAGTATTTGATTGGTGTAGTGGCGGTGGCCAATATGTCGACACTTTTTTAGTTAAAGTTGGAGACTTCGAAGGGCCCCGTTTTACAGGTAATGCCCTTAATCTAGCTGATGGTTCCGTTTTGAACCGATTGCGCAATCAAGTGGATCGAGATTCTCTTTTTAGATTACTAGCGACAGATAAAATCAATACCATTCCAACTGGTCCGATAGATTGTACCGCAGCACTAAGTCTTCAATTACAAAGTCTACAATACTTGCTGGGTTTTGGCTTGGAAGATTGCAGTTCACCTAAGATTAACATCAACCTCTTTTCCTACGAAGCAGGCGAACTTTTTGGGTTTCCAATAGGAGATAGTACCTGGGTAGAAAGTAATTATGCTCGTTTTTTAGAAGTCATTTCCAATATCCCTGTGGGTATTCATGCACTCGAAATAACGGCTGAAGATGATTGTAAGAATGTAAGCAGGGGTTTGGTCTTTTTTATGATTGAAGACCGAATTGCACCGATTATGAAATGTACAGATGCCCTGCATGTTTCCTTGGTTTCTGCCCACCCCGATGCTGTTGATAATGAAGCTTATGCCAGTGTTAATGCGATTGATGTGGATGAAGGTAGTGTAGATAACTGTGCCTTGGATTTGTTGAAAATCCGCCGCAGTGTTTCAGATATAGAGGCTTGTTCAAGTTTTTTCATTAATAAAGGATACGATGCCAATCAAGATGGCCAGATTGACCAAGAAGATTGGTTTGATGAAAATGGAAATGGTGTTTTTGATTCGGATACTGAGTTTAAGTGGGAACTTAAAAATGGTACTTGGTACACACCTTGGCGTGATTTTGCGGAGTTTTCTTGTTGTGATGTAGACCAGGCTGTGACCATTGAGTTGGGAGGTTGGGATGCTGCCCGTCATCCCATAACCGGTGCGCTGCAGCGAAATCTAAACTATTGTTGGCAAACAACCATCATCGAGGATAGTACAGTTCCTTCAATTATCCCATTACCTAGTCAAACGGTTGCCTGTACCGATCCCTTATTAGGAAAGTTAAGCAGTGGTCCCTTAGCAGGAGACTTATTAGCAGAAGTTCGGACTGCTTTTGGCGAGGCCGAGAGTTATGGTATCTTTTGTGGTACGATGAAAGTGAGTGAAACCATCAATGATCTACGCGATCAATGTGGTTTTGGGAAGATAGAACGGATTATTGATGTAGAAAAAGTAACGGCCATTAAAGGGACAAAAGTAGCCACTATTGTACAAGAGATTTTGATTAAGGAAGTTTATGATTACAGCTTATGTTTCCCAGAAGATGTTAGCTATAATTGTATAGATGGACCTGGGAATATTCCAAGTGTTATGATTGAAACAGAAGGTTGCGATTTATTTGCCACCAATATCACAGATGATTCTTTTCGTGCCATTGGAGATACCGATGCTTGCTACAAAATATTCCGCACCTACCGAATCGTGAATTGGTGTGAATACGATGGTTTCTCCCAGCCTGTTGTCGTAAGTCGAGATTGGGATGACTGGAACGGATGTGACGTCACTACTACCGATAACCGACCTGATCAAGACGCCTACAATATCAATCCATTGAAACCAGATGGCGATGGCTTACCCGGAGATGAAGGTATCTGTGTCATCGTGAAAAGAGATTTTTCTGATAATCAACGTGATGTCGTTTATTACGATCGCAATAATGATCCTTTTGATCAAATTCCAGATCAGCCAAGTACGCTCACTACCGTGGAAGGTTACTGGTGGAAGGTAGTCAGTGGAAGTAGTAACCCAAATAGCAGCATATATAACAACGGTGGTTATTTATGTTCAGATACAGGTGTATGGAACAACGACCCAAATGATAATGGAGCACAGGATGACGATGATTATGCCTATGGATCCCGAGGCTTTTGGCAGTATACACAGCATATTAAGGTCTTTGATGATATCGCACCAGAATTGAGTATTACAAGCGTAGATACTTTCCAGACACTAAATAATTTTCATTGTGAGGCAGACATTAGTCTACAAATTTCTGCTACGGATAATTGTACAGATAGCTTACAATACAAAGTCTACTTAGATCTTGGAAATAATGGATTTGATTTGCGTGATTATACCAACAATTTAGATGCTGGTCTACTGCGAGGACAACTACCGCTGGGGACGCACCGGTTTATCATTGAAGTACGGGATGTTTGTGGAAACCTGGATAGAGACGAACGAATCATCACCATCGTTGATGGTTTGGCGCCTAGTCCAATTTGCCTGTCTGGTATCATTGTAGAGCTAATGCCTAGCCGAAATGATGGTGCCGCTGCTGCAGTTTGGGCCACGGATTTTATTTCGTCTCCCATTGGGGATTGTACTGGGCAAGGACCAGGTTTAGTAGACGTTGGGAGTGGAATTCAAAAACCTGCGGTTAATGTTTATTCTGTCAACCGGATCGGAGCAACTGCTCACCCCGATTCTACGGGGATTTACTTGACCTGTGATGATCTGGGGGACTTAGTGCCAGTTGAAGTCCATGCTTGGGATGGCGCTGGGAATCATGATTTTTGTACCACTTATATCGAAGCACAAGACAATCAGGGACTTTGTAGTATTGGAGGGGATGGCAGCATCGCTGGAGGTATTGTTACCGAACAAGAACAACAGGTAGAAGGAGTTGAAATTGAGTTGTCAGGACCAAGGTATTTACGTCGGCAGAGTGATGCTAGTGGGATGTTTTTCTTTAGAAATTTAGCAGAAGGACACGATTATACTCTAAGGCCTAAAAAGGATTTGGATTTTAAAAATGGAGTGTCGACTTTTGATTTGGTTTTAATGAGTCGGCATATTTTGGGATCACAGCTAATAGATAGTCCCTTTAAAATGATTGCTGCCGATGTGAATCGTTCCGGTAGTCTGACAACTCTTGATTTAATCCAATTACGGAAATTGATTCTTAATATTGATGATCATTTTCCTGGAAATACCAGTTGGCGATTTGTTGATGCCAATTATCAATTTCCAGATCCAAATAACCCATGGCTAGAGCCTTTCCCAGAAGTGAAAAATATCAATAACTTGGCAGGTGCACCTACTGCAGATTTTGTGGCCATTAAAGTGGGTGACATTAATTATTCTGCGCGTATGAATTCAGAAGAAGCACCTGAATCCAGGACGACCTTAGGTACACTTCCCATCCAAACGCAAGATTTAGAATTGGAAGCCGGCGAAAATTATATTATTTATTTTTATTCAGACTTAGCGGATATCAGTGGTCTTCAATTTACATTGGAAGTAGATCAAACCCAGATTGAGTTGTTAGGTTTAGAAAATGCGCTTTTAGAGGAATCTGCTTTTGGTTGGTTTCCCAATGAAGGCAAAGTTACAGGTGCCCAATGGTTAGAAAATCCAGTAGCAGGTCAGGTCCCTTTATTTGGCTTACGCCTAAAAGCGAACAAAACAGGCTTGTTGAGTGAGAATCTCCAATTAACGTCTACCTATACAACCAGTGAAGCTTATAACGTGCAGGGAGATCCATTCGGGATAGCTTTAGACTTTGGGCATACCGCTTTGTCTACAGACAAAGATCAGTTACAACAAAACTTTCCAAACCCATTTCGAACGAATACAGCCATTGGGTTTTATTTAGCGGAAGCTGGAGCTATTGATCTGCAAATTCAAGATCTACAAGGTCGCGTATTAAAAACTTATGCGGGGGCATTTAGTAAGGGCTACCATCAAATACAAGTCGATCGTAAGGATTTACCCGCTACGGGTTGGTATAATTATCAACTAAAAACGGAGCGAGAGACCATGAGTAAACAATTGATTCTTTTGGAATAATTGCTTTTTCTTTAATTAATCCATTTTAGTGCCGGAAAACTCACCAACGCCTTGCTTAACAGTAACTTTGGAGATTAATCCGGCTTCATCCCTTTTGAAACGGATGGTCGCATCCATTTCAAGAGAACAGAATGTATCACTATCGTAGCAGATGATTTCTTTGCGGTCATTACCAATTTGTCCAAACATTTTATCACCTTTTCGAATTACTTCAAAGACAAATTGGTTTTGGATTTGATATTTACCTACAAATTCATTTAAGGCTTGTTCTTCTAAAGGAAGCGAGTTAAAGGCTGCCAAGGGGGCTGTTTTCTTCCAGGTTTTAGTGGGAGAAAGAGACGTCAAATTATAGCTAATCGTCTCGTCATTAATATCAAATAATAGTTGATTTAAGCTGCCTTCTAACAAAAAATGGTGTTTGCCGGTTGGAGTTAGTCTAGCTTTGGTACTGCCACTTTGATAATACATTAATTGATCGTTGTGTAGGACGATATTCATTTCGTGGTCTCCATTTTTGTATTGACCTTGGTAAGTTGCTAGGGTCTCTTTTGGTAGCTCAATTGCTTTGGATGGAAATGGACGATCTATGAGAATTGCAGCTATTTTTGAAGTAGGATTTTCTATATTTCTATTTTGATCACAATTACTAAGAGCTACTACGAAAACATCTGTTTCAGGTAAATAGATGGTCATGGAGGTGAAGCCATTAATAATACCATCGTGTTTTAGAGATTGTATTCCTTGGATTGTACCGACCCGCCATCCCATGGAGTACTCGGTGGCTTGCCCATTGGGCAGAATATTAGCTTTTGCAAGTTGGTGGACGAATTCCATAGGAACAACTGCTCCTTTCATAACGGATTGATTCCAAATAGCTAAATCCTCTAAATTACTTACGATTCCACCTGCGGCATAAGGGATTTCCATGTTTATAGACTCCGCTTCTGTATAATCTTTTCCTGTAAAGGAGTACCCTTTGCTCATGGAAGCTGTAAAATCATGGAGGTATTCAAACCCTGTGTTTTCCATATTTAGAGCTTCAAAAAAATGTTTATTTAAATAGGCTTCATAGCTCATGCCACTAACTTGCTCGATGACATAGCCCAAAACAATGTATCCTAAGTTGGAGTAGGCGTATTGAGTGCCCGGCGTGAACTTTAGCGCTGCCTCTATGATTTGGGGCATTTTCACTTTTGGATAATCTCCATTAATGTCTTCAGTTTCAAAGGAAGGGATGTCTGCTTGATTACCTAAACCGCTGGTGTGGTTCAACAAATGCTTAATGGTGATCTCTTTTTTGGAACTAAATTCCGGGATATATTTTTCTATGGAATCCTCTAGATTCAACTGCTTTTCATGTGCCAACTTCAGGATAGCAATCGCCGTAAACTGTTTGGTAACCGAACCAATTCGGAATTGTTGGTCTACCCTAAGCGTTTTGGAGTGCTGAAGGTCGGCCTGTCCAAAGGCCTTTTTATATACAACTTGATCTCCTTTGGTGGCCATGACGGCCATGCCTGGACCACTAGGATTTAAATAATTTTTGATGATTTGATCAATTTGCGCTGTTTTATCCTGACTCCAAAGGCTGGTCGTGAATACGGTGCAAATAAGGAGGACTAGAGTTGGAGAGGCTTTCATTGGAAGTGTTTTAGTGGAAGAAGATTTCCACTAAGACGGGCATTTTTGAAAAGAGGTTTCAAAAAAAAGCACCAGCTAATTTACTGCTGGTGCTTTTGTATACTAGATTATCTCGATTTTAATCTCTAAAAATCAATAAAGGAACATGGGTATGCAGAGCCATACGTTTTGTAAAACTGCTGTGGAATAATTTTTCCCACAAACGGCGTCTGGGCATAAACATCGTCAATAAGTCTATATCATTTTCTTCAAGATAAGTGTTGATTCCATCAATCACGCTCTTGTTATGAATGTGTTCAACTTTAGCAAATCCTGCTAGCGTTTTAAATTCATTGGCAGGATCATCTTCTTTTTGGTCGATGTGTACATAATGCACGACTGTGCCTAACGCGTTGCATAAATTCAGTAAACGCAGCACAACCTCTTCATCTTTAAAATGGAAATCCGTTGCATAGACCGCCTTCCGAATAGGTTTATATTCTGCACATTCAGGTACTGCTAATACTGGACAAGGCGCATGCATCATGACTTGGGTGGTAACACTACCCATGAATTTTTCAATAGCATTGTGGCTTCCTTTTGTACCCATTACAATCAGTTCGTAGTCATCATCTCCAGCCGCTTCGTAGATTTCTGTAGCTATAAAAACACCGTAATCTACTCGGATATTATCGATCCATTCTTCTTGACCATCTAGGAATTGATTAACATTTTTAAGAGTCGTATTACGCCTTTCATCAATCATTTCCTCGATATAATCCGGCATTACTGCACTGGAATCTGCCATCGGCAAATGGAAAATAGAGATGATGTCAATTTTGGTGTCCAGGATTTTAGCAATCTCAATGGCGTACAAAAAAGCATTATAGGAAAGGGTAGAACAATCTGTTGGGAAAAGTATCTTTTTCATTTTTTTTGGTTTTTAATGGTCATGAAAAATAGAACAAGAAGAGATTTATATATTAAATATACCCAATTTCTTATTCTAAGTAATCAATACTTAAAAGCGGTAAATTGGCATGATTGACTAAGGCTTCTACATTAGACCCCACCACCATCCTTTTTAAAGGATGTCTAAAGTGATTAGACACACCGATTAACTTCGCCCCTAGGTCGTCGGCAAGCGCTCGAATGCCTTTCTCTATGGTGAAATCCTTATAAATATGGATTTTACTTTCAAAAGGTGCACATAAAGCCTGGAAGTCCTTCATGGCCTCCTTACTCAGGGTATAAGGTGGATCAAATAAAGAAGCTGTGTGGACCATCACCAGATGAATCTCCGGTATATAAGGTTTTACAAATTCTTTAAATTTTAAAAAAGCGGCCCGCTCAGATTGGTTAAAATTAGATGCAAAAACCACTTTGTCAAAGTTGATCTCCTCTAAGTGATGCTTGACAATCAGTACTGGACAGAAAAGGCTACGAACTACTTTTTGGGTATTAGAGCCAATAAAGTATTCCTGTTTTCCACCTACACCGTGGGAGCCCATTACAACTAAATCAATACCGTGAGCCTCAACGTATTGTTGGACCGTGGTTAGCAGTTTTCCGGTGGCGCTTAGTGCAATACATTCAACGTCTGGGTGCTCTGCTCGTATCTTTTTGAGTAGGACATTGGCATTCTCAATGGCTTGATTCCACTCTTGGGCATCATTTTGAGTCCTTTTATCCGTAATCACATGCAATAAATGAACTGTCGTTTCGGCTTTCTTTGCTAATTTGAAAGCCGCGTCAACTGCATTAGCAGCACAAGCAGAAAAATCTGTTGGAACAAGTATATTTTTCACACTAGTTTTATTTGGTTTTAATAAAAAGAGTGACAAAAAACGAATATTTATTTTTTCGTCATCTCTTGGTATTAAATTAGCAGTCTTTGGCAGGAAGGACAGTGACAAATGTCACCAAGGAATTTGATTCTTATCAAAAGGTAAGTAGTGTCGAATATATATGCGGCTACATTTTCAACACCGCATTATCCGTCAAAACAAAAACCTGATCTTGTTGATGCACTTTAACTTCCGCCATGCCCGTAAAGGCCCCAAAAGCAGGCAACAAACCTTGCGTTTTTCCAAAATGAAAACAAGGCAAACGCATGCGCTGCCTACCGCTCCCGTGCAACCAAACACAAGGATGGATGTGTCCGGCCAAGTTGTAGGTGCCCGCAGGAATAGATGCCAAAGGCTCGTGAGAAAGTAAAATATTATCAATCAATAAATTTTCTTTGAAGAGCCGAATATTAGCTTTTGCATAAGCATAATCAGTCAAGATATCGTGGTTGCCCTGTACTAAATCAAATTGAATTGAAGAAAACTGCTGAACTAAATCACTGAT
>CAXIDD010000158.1:0-9792 GCA_964021975.1 uncultured Saprospirales bacterium
TGGATAAATCAGCATTTTTAAACAAAATGCCTTGTAAAGATAGAAATTAAATAGATTTATAAAAGTAAATCCTGTTTAATAAAATATCCTTTGAGTATAAAATATTTTATTAAACAAAAACGTAGATGGATACTAGACAAGCATAATCTTGTATGTTTCAGGAAGTAATAAGACTCAAGCTAGGATACAAACTTGATTTTTTTGTACTTTTGCAGCCTTGATCACCTCAGTAAATAGGTAGACTAAATTTAAGCTTGATCTCAAAAACCTTATGAAAGAAGATTGGACATTTGACTTTGATTGGTTACAAACAAGGCACTACGTAAAAGATCAATTGAACACCACAGATTTGCCTAATCTAAATGGTATACTTTTCATGATTGGTATCCAAGAATTAGGCCGCTGGAAAAAGTCTTTCACCAAAGAAGAGAAGCAGGACCTCATGCACATTGCGGTTTGTCGATTACTCTCTATTAAAGGCTATTTTTTATTTAAAGGAAGAGATCAAGATGGCTGGCCACACTTTGAGCAGTTAAAGGTGATTTCTAAAGAAGGCATGGAAGAACAAGAGAAATTATTAAAAGAAATGGCCATTTTATATTTTAAAGATTTACGAACTGAACACAAGCAATTATTAAAATCAAAACATAATATCCAGAATGATGAAGAAGAGTAATCTGCTGTTGGTCCTCTTTTCCTTATTGATCTTTTTAGCTTCTTGTAACCAAGATCAAAACAAATATGTCACGATTAGTACAGAATTTGGAGACATGACCGTCATGCTTTATAATTCTACTCCAAAGCACCGGGATAATTTTCTAAGCTTAGTGGAGCAGGGATACTATGACAGCCTGCTTTTCCATAGAGTGATTCCAGGTTTTATGATCCAAGGTGGGGATCCAGATAGTAAGAATGCAAAGCCTCTTCAGCGACTCGGCATGGGAGGCCCAGGTTACCGAATTGATGCAGAGATTGGAGCGCCGCACTTTAAAGGTGTTTTAGCTGCAGCAACCGATGGAAATCCACAAAAAGCATCAGCTGGTTCTCAGTTTTACCTTGTACACGGCCGAGCCGTAGATGATGCAATGCTGGATCAAGTAGAGCAGCAAAAAGGGATTGAATACAGTCCAGAACAAAGAGCCTTATATAAAGAAATTGGTGGGTATCCGCCACTAGATAATGACTATACTGTTTTTGGGGAGGTGGTGGAAGGACTTCAGGTGATCGATCAAATTGTAATGGTAGATAAAGATTACAACAATCGGCCCGTCAAGAATATACGGATGACGATCAAAATGGGTAAATAAGATGAGGAATTATATATTAAGTTTAGGCTTAGCGTATTTATTGGTGGCTTGTGCTACTCCCAAACCAAGCTTTACTATAAGTGGAGATTTAAAAGCCCCTGCTAGTATTTCTTTTAATAATGAATCTACTAAAGCAGAAAGCTTTGAATGGACTTTTGGAGATCTTGGTACTTCAGAGGAAGTTTCTCCAGATTTCCAGTTTGCAAAACCTGGAAACTATTTAGTTACTTTAAAAGCTAAAAAGGGAAAAAAAGAAGCCATTTATTATGATCGCGTGGAGGTAGAAGGTCCAGAAGATTGCATGGTCTTAGTAGAGACTTCCTTTGGGAATATGTTGATCAAATTGCATAATGCAACGCCAGAACACCAGGCTAATTTTTTAAAATTAGCCGATACAGATTTCTATGATGACTTATTGTTTCATCGGGTCATTAATGGATTTATGATCCAAGGTGGAGATCCTAACTCTCGTAACGCTAGTCCCAATCAAAGGTTGGGTAACGGTGGGCCCGGCTACACCGTGCCCGCGGAGTTTGTAGATACTTTAGTACACGTCAAAGGAGCTCTAGCTGCAGCCCGAACTCCCGATCAGGTGAATCCAGAAAAACGGTCTTCAGGCTCTCAATTTTATATTGTACACGGTGGGCCTGTTAAAGAAGATATGCTTAAAACCATTGGTGCCAAAGAAGGAATTACCTATCGTGGCCAGCAATTAGAGCAATACTTAGAACTCGGTGGATATCCTCCACTGGACAACAATTATACTGTATTTGGACAAGTGATTGAAGGATTAGAGGTGATTGACAAAATTGTAGCCTCTAAAGTGGATAGAGCTAATCGGCCTCTAGAAGATATTAAAATGAAGATTTCAGTTGTAGATTATTTCCCTGCTAAAAAACTTAAACCTTAACTTTGGGTTAGTTGCTTGTGTATGAGATAATTTCGTTGGCAATATTAGGACAATATAGAAGTGGTACGAATCACTTCTGGTAAAAACAGAGACAATGCAAAGTGAGATTTTAGGAATTGATGTTGGAGCTACAGGAATGAAAGGAGCTTTAGTTGATATAGAAAAAGGCGTTTTGGTGAGCGAGCGTTTCCGCTTAGCTACTCCAGATCCAGCTACCCCAAAAGCCATGGGGAAAACCTTCCAGGAAATAATTAAACATTTTGACTACAGCGGTCCTATTGGATGCGGATTCCCAGCTGTGATTAAAAGCAATACAGCCATGACTGCTGCTAATATTGACAAATCCTGGGTTGGAAAAAATGTTGCTTCGGTTTTCGGAGGAGAAAAGATTGAAAACATTCATGTACTCAATGATGCGGATGCCGCCGCAATTGCAGAGATGACCTACGGAAAAGGAAAAGGAAAATCCGGGCTGATCATTATGATAACCATTGGTACCGGTATTGGATCTTGTTTATTTTTAGACGGTAAAATGTTAGCCAATACAGAACTGGGACATGTAGTCATGCATGGTAAAAGTGCAGAAAAATACTGTGCCAATAGCGTTCGTAAAGCCTTAGATTTAAGTTGGGATGAGTGGGGGAAACGCTTTAATGAATACCTACAATATATCTATCATCTACTCTCTCCAGATAGCATTATCCTGAGTGGTGGAGTCAGTAAAAAATTCGGGAATTACAAGAAATACATAGATATACCCATCGAGGTTACACCAGCAGCTTTGTTAAACAATGCTGGAATCGTTGGAGCAGCTGCCTACGGTGCCCAACAACAAGCTATTAAATAAGATAGTTTGTGAAAATTTCTATTATGGATAATGATGTCCTGCGATAATTGCAGTGATATCATTGTCCAACTCTAGATCAGGAATAATATCAAAAAGAATGCTGTGCGCATCATAATGATCTCCGATCGCTTCTAACAATCGATATCTAGCCTCTTTTCTTTTTCCTAATAAGAATAAGCATGCGATCCGACAGTAAAGCATCTCTGGATCTTCAAAAGACACTTCTTCTTCCAGGATATATAAAGCTTCTTCCGCTCGTCCAATCTGCATTAAAAAACTACAGTATTGTACCCAATAAACACCATCTTGAGGCGCAATTCTAGTGGCTGAAATAAAATCTGATTCTGCTTGTGCTAAGCGATCCATACGCAGGTAGACTTCTGCTCGAGCTGCATAATAATCTTCTCGTTTATCATCAAGTTGAATCGCTTTCGAATAATAATGTAAAGCCCCCGGATAATCACATTGAATAAAACGACATTCTGCCATTTGAGCATAGGCTTCATCTTCATAGCCGTGCCACTTGATTATTTCTTTGTACAAGTACTCTGCCGTTTCAAAATCCTCTACAGCTTGATACGCTTGCCCAATTTTAATTAGATAGGTAGGGTCTGAACTTAAGTCAAAATTCTGTCCTACATCTTCATAACAATGCAATACTTTATGATATTGACGGGTATTGAAAGCCCAGCCGATATACTCTTTGTATGCATCTTTGAAATAAGGATCAATAATAAAGGCATATTCAAATGCTTCCAAAGCTTCCAAATAGTCCGTATTACATACTAAAGCAAGTCCTAAATTATACCAAGCCTGATGATTGTATGGGAAACGGTCTATGATAGCCCGATGTAATCCTCATAGCGTTTAGTAGACTCTACCGCAATCGCCATTTTCTCTAATACAGCAAGGTGCTCTGGACATAAATCCAAGGCAGCCCTAAGGAAATAATACATCCGCTCAAACTCCAGCTGGGTTTCGTGCCATAAGGCGTGTACCAAATAAGCATCCGCTTGTTGCTTAGCGTCATATGGTTCTGGCAACTCTTCCAATAATTGAGCAGCTAAATCCAATTGATTTAATCGAATAAATACTTGGATACTGAGTACCAATACATCAAAATCTCTAGGTGCTAAAACAGCAGCTTCGTCAATCAGGATTAAGGCATCCTTTGGTTGATGTAATTGTAAAAGTGTTGAAGCTTTTTTTAATTTATAATGGATAGCATATGGATGATGATCAATAGCCATATCCAACACTTCCATCACCATACTGTAAGATCGCAAATAAGTATAATAGGCTACCAAACGTTCATTTTCGGCCAAAGAAAGATCTAGACTCACTCCGTCCTGTAGCCCTGCTTCAAAGCGAGCCACCGTTAAATTCATCTCTTCGTTTTGCTGTAGTCTCATGTGGATAATAGCAGCTGCGAACAGCTTTCTTTACAGTTGGTTATTTTAATATTCTTAAAAATACCACAATCTGACTAAAACCGGCGCTTTTATTTATCTCATTAATGAAACGGTAGGAATATAACAAGAAGTGGCACAAAACGAGCTAAGTCCTTGCTAATAAACAATTTATAGAAATACATATATAATAATAAATATTATTTCTTAATCCCCATTGCCATCCAAGCGTCTTTGCCGGCGTTGCTGAAAGTTCATCATTTTTCTCAGTACCTCTTTATTAAATTCCTGTTCAGCAGAGCGCAATAGCGCAATTTGCCGAATGTTAAGTACCGTTTTCATTTTGGTAAAATAGGTCCTTTTTAAAGCCAGTAATTCTTCTTCTTGCTGAAAAGAATTAAGGATTCTTTGTTCCAACTCTTCATCCGACATTTGCTCAATCTTTTTATTGGGTCGGTATTGTTTCTTGACACTTTTCTGGGCAGCTTCATATTCATTATAGATCGGCCAAAAAACCTGGGACTGCTTAGGACTTAATCCAACTTTATCTGTAATAAATCCAACTTTCATTGACTCTAACCGTTCTCTAAAATTTTGATTATCCACCTGCTGAGCACGGACTAAACTTGTGCTAAGCAAACAGATCATTAAAACGCCTATTAATTTATTCATTGCTATTTCTTTTCTGGTAATAAAATGGTCTTTTACATAAAGTCTGATAAATCAGCATCGCCTAATTCCTCAAGTAACTCTTCAATTACTTCCTCTAGCTGTCCTTCATCTTCGAAATCAGGAAAAACAAACTCAAATGGGATGGGCCCGGCTGCTTCTAAAAGGTCTTCCGAATCATAATCCTCAATATGGGTCATCACATATTCGTATAGCTCTTCAGCTGGAAGTTCTTGGATGCCAGGAATCACGTTTTGATCTGCTACCAAAGGGGCATTTTGATCTGGTTTCAAAAATACAAACCAAGCGACCACCAATAATAAGGCTACTGAAAAACCAATCGCTAAACGAGGGCTAAATAAACCTTGTAATTGCTGAATCAATAAATCAATCCAACTTACCCGAGGCGGTAAAACTACTGGATTTGATTTGGCTTTTTCCGCTTGGATTTTATTCCACAAAACGTTTGGTAAGTCCTCAAAATATTTTGGAGGTACATCTTTAGCCTGTGGCACAGCTGATGATTGCTGCTCTTTAAACTGTTTCAGAAGCGGAGACAGAGTGTCTAGCTCTTCTAAAATTTCTTTTTTATGTGGCGCTTTCTCCTTCATTTATTTAAATTTCTATTGCCTTTAAATAGCCTTCAACTTTTTTGACTGCGTGGTGGTAAGAAGCTTTCAAACCGCCGACCGAAGTCCCTAGCATCGTTGCCATTTCTTTGTATCCTTTTTCTTCAAAATACCGCAGCTGAAATACCTCTCGTTGCTTTTCAGGTAAAGTTTCCAAAGCTGCTTTTAACCGCTTTTGCACTAAATCTGGATCGAGATAGCTATCTGCTTCTAAGGTATTCACCAGGTGCAAATCTTCTTGATCAAGA
This sequence comes from uncultured Saprospirales bacterium, assembly GCA_964021975.1. Lineage (GTDB taxonomy): Bacteria > Bacteroidota > Bacteroidia > Chitinophagales > Saprospiraceae > DATFKA01. Next base: position 6,020 of record CAXIDD010000158.1, read on the forward strand.
GAATCCACCGCGCGGCGTTTTTGTTTATTTAAATAAGTGATCGACTCATTCACCGCAATTCTATACAGCCAGGTATACAACTTTGATTTGCGCTGAAAACTGCCAATACTCCTATAAAACTTAATAAAACAATTTTGCAGCACATCATTCGCATCTTCATGCTGATCAACCATCTTACGGATTTGCCAGTACAATCGCTCTTGGTATTGAAACACCAAAAGTCGGAATCCACGCTCCGCAGTTTGCTCACTCTGAAGCAAATCTAACAGTTGGTCATCCGTCATTTCCTTGTTTTCCGGCAAGTGTTTTTGTTTTTATGCTACTTGGACGAAGAAAAATGGCAAAGGTTTAATCCCTCCAATGAAAAAGTCTATTTTTAGCAAAAGCTCAGAAAAACTATTTGCTTAAGATCAAAACCCATAACTATACGTTTCAAAAATACGACACAATTACAGTTCGGCTATGATTTTAACGGTTCTATATCTATTAATATTCAGCTTTGGGCTACAAACCCCTGATTGGCAATCCAAAGTTGATCCTTTTTTATTACAAGCATTTCAAGAAAGCAAAGAGCAAGAAATGATGGTTATTTTAAACCAACAAGCAGATCTTGCTTACGCAAAACAATTGGTAAATAAAAAGGCCAAAACACGTTATGTCTACGAACAACTTTCTTACACTGCAAAAAACACACAGACCGAGCTTTCCCAATGGCTACAAAGTCAGGGGCATAAACAGCGGTCGCTATATATCATTAATGCCATCGCTACCGAAGGGGATTATAACTTACTGGCAGTCTTAGCTAAACGCAAAGAGGTAAAAGCTATTTATGGCAATCCAACGGTACCAATGGAAATGCCCATCCTGGAAGAAACCCATCCCAACTTACGCAATCCCGCTCCTGAATGGGGCATCTTAGAAATCGGCGCAGATAAAGTTTGGGAATTAGGCTACCGTGGGCAAGGTATCATTATTGGTGGGCAAGATACCGGCTATGATTGGACGCATCCAAACTTACAACAACAATACCGGGGCTTCCAATCTGGAACGGTGGAGCATGACTATAATTGGTACGATGCCATACATGATTTCAGTCCACTCCATCCCGAAGCGCAAAACCCCTGTGGTCTGGATAGTCGCGTACCTTGTGATGATGGATTTCATGGCACACACACCATGGGTACCATGGTGGGAAGCGATGGTTATGGTGTGGCACCCGCAGCTCAATGGATCGGTGTACGCAATATGGAGCGAGGTTATGGTAACCCTTTTTCTTATACCCAGGGATTTCAGTGGTTCCTGGCCCCAACTGATCTAAATGGCCAAAACCCTAATCCAGATATGGCACCAGACGTGATCACCAATTCTTGGTATTGCCCGGAATTAGAAGGTTGTAATGCAGGCAACCGAGCCATGCTGGAAATGGCGGTAAATCATTTGCGCCAAGCTGGAATTGTCGTTGTTGTTTCTGCTGGAAATGGGGGCGATAATTGCCAGACGATTAATGAGATCCCGGCTGCTTTCCCTAGTGCTTTTGCAGTTGGTGCTTCTGACATTAACCATGATATTGCCAGTTTTAGTGCGCGCGGGCCCATCTATGATGCAGACAACAAGCTAATCATCAAACCAGATGTCGTAGCTCCGGGCGTACAGGTAAGCTCAACTACACCCGATGGTCAATTCCGAAGTCTAAGTGGTACAAGTATGGCAGGCCCACACGTGGCTGGTGCCGTTGCGCTCTTGCTATCGGCACAGCCCCATTTAATTGGGCAAGTAGATGAAATCGAAGAAATATTCAGGGTTTCTGCTCGCCCTTATTTTAGTGAGCAAAATTGTGGCCCTTTAAGAGGATCTGCCCATCCCAATGCGGTTTATGGTTATGGCATTATTGATGTAAAAGCAGCCTTGGATAGTGCTGCCAAGCGAAGTTCAAATGCTAACACACCTCAATTAAGTCTACTTTTCCCAAATCCTAATCAAGGTCAGTTTTCTTTGAACTTGCCTAGCACAGAGACCGATGTACTTTTAAGTATTCACGATCTCCAGGGACGTCAGGTTTATCAGCAAAAAGTATTAGCCGGACCACGCCTCATTGAATTAAACCTTAATAATCTACCAGCTGGTATTTATGTTCTAGACTATCCTGAATTGCCCAATTTGAAACCTGTCAAGTTTATTATTCAGTAATCCCTTATCTTTGTGGCGATTTGGTAAGAAGCTATTTGAATCTATCTATCGGTAGACAGATAGATAGATTCAAATAGCTTCTAAAAGTCGCAAGGTGTCTTTACCGACAGTAAGCCTGCAACTTACTTTTTGTAACTTAATCTGGGTGATTTTTTTTTAAAAAGCTTTTGCCCAGGAGACCGACTTACAACAATGAAAAAATTACACAACAAGGTCAATAACGACGAGTTGAAAGACCGTTTATTGGCTTCTGACGAAAAACGCGTCACCCTTTCTTTTTATCAGTATCATCAAATTGAAGATCCTGAGGCTTTCCGGAATGAATTTTATTTAGGCTTAAGTGAGCATGGCGTTTTTGGACGTATCTACATTGCCAAAGAGGGCGTCAATGGTCAAATTTCTGTTCCAGAGGAAAACTTTACCACCTTTAAGGAATACCTATATTCTATTCCCTGGCTTGCGGATATCAGACTAAATATTGCGATTGACGATGATGGCAAATCTTTCTACAAATTAAAAATCAAAGTCAGAGACAAAATCGTAGCAGATGGCCTGGATGATGCCAGCTTTGATGTCACGAAACGTGGCAAACACCTGTCTGCCGAAGAGGTCAATGCGCTTTTAGGCCAAGAAGACACCGTAGTCATCGACATGCGCAACCATTATGAAAGTGAAGTGGGCTATTTTGAAAATGCCATCTGTCCTGATGTGGAGACTTTCAGAGAAGCGCTACCACTGGTAGAGGATATGCTGGAAGATAAAAAAGAAGACCACATTGTGATGTATTGTACCGGTGGGATTCGCTGTGAAAAAGCAAGTGCCTATTATCTACACAAGGGCTTCAAAAATGTCTACATGATTGATGGTGGCATCATCGAATACGCCCGTCAGTGTGAAGAAAAAGGGTTGCCCAATAAATACATCGGTAAAAACTTCGTTTTTGACGAACGCATGGGCGAACGCATCAGCGAAGAAATCGTCTCTAAGTGCCACCAGTGCGGTGCACCTTGTGATACACATGTCAATTGTGCGAATGATGCTTGTCACATCTTATTCATCCAGTGTCCTGATTGTGCCACCAAATACGAAGCTAGTTGCTCCAAAAAATGCGCTGACTTCAACCAACTCCCCGAAGAGCAACGAGAGATCCTCAAAGGCACCCTCGAGTTCAACGGGACTCAGTTTGGGAAAGGGCGGTATAAAGCGTTTAAGAAAGATGAAGGATTGGTTTTGGAGTAGTTGGGTATATTGATTTCGTTCTAAGTGAGCATCCATCCCCCTTGATCCCCCTTATCTAAGGGGGACTTGCAATAGGTAGTTTGATGAAAGTGTTCCTTTTTTAGTGGCTGAGGATAAAAGGGCATTTTTTTAGAAAATCATCCCTACCTTTTCATCCCTCGCCTACTGACGAGCACTGCGTGCTGTCAGTAGGTCGATCTTTTCATAAGGACTGATCGTCCGATAGAAGATAGTCCCCCTTAGACAAGGGGGCTAGGGAGATGGATGAGCAACTTATGGAATAAAACTACTGCCATATGATTAGTAAAAAACAGTCTAACTACAACAAAAATCTCAAAACCTTTGCC
>CAXIDD010000159.1:0-9760 GCA_964021975.1 uncultured Saprospirales bacterium
GTACTTGCATCTCGTTGATCACCAGACCACCTTGTAGGATTTCTACCATCGCAGAATCTTGATCTACACTTGAATGGTAATAAACTTCTAAGCCTAGTGGGTCACTCTCACCATTGAAATTATTGTAGGTAGAATTATTTCCTCCTGGCGTGATCCATTGGACTTTTGAGCGGATACCATACATATGGAAGGGTTTCTTAAAGGCTGCGGCTGACCATTCCTGTAATGGACGGATATTTACGATAAAAAGTCCTCTACCATGAGTCGCAACGACTAAGTCATGCTCCCGTGGGTGAATTTTAATATCATGTACCGGATTGGTTGGCATATCCAACTTGAATTTATTCCAAGTCTTGCCCGCATCAATCGATACATAGACTCCAATTTCATTACCGATAAACAACAAATTAGGATTCACTGGATCTTCTACGATAACATTGACAGGAGAATTCGGTAATCCATTTGCTAGACTTTTCCAGGTTTTACCATAATCCTCGGTCACGTAAACAAAAGGACGGAAGTCATCTCTTCGATAACCGGTATAAGTTACAAAAGCTTTCCCAGGCTGGTGGCTGGAAGCGCGCACTCTACTCACCCAAAAACCAGGATTACCTTTGATATTATCATTGAGCAAGGTCCAGTTTTTACCACCATCGGTGGTCACCTGCACATTACCATCATCGGTACCAGCCCACAATTCTCCTTCTTGTAATGGAGATTCATCTATAGTAGTGATCGTACAATATTGGATATTTCCAGTACCAATAATTTTAGTGGAATCTGCTGTAGTTAAATCTTCACTTACTACCGTCCAGCTTTCTCCCCGATTGGTTGACTTCACCAATTTATTACCAGCATGATAGATGGTAGCACTATTGTGCGGAGAAATCATCACAGGAGCATTCCAATTCCAGCGCATATTACGATCTTGGTTTCGATAAGCAATGCTCTTGCGCTCACCAGTCACTTGATTTGTTCTGGCCAAAGGCCCAAACTGCGACTCATTGTACAACCAGCGGCTATCATCGGGATCAACGACATTGTACATGCCATCTCCGCCGCCTACACGTTTCCAATCTTCTATTTGAATAGCAGAACCATCTTTTTTGGTTGAAGGTCCTTTGATAGAACCATTATCCTGCAAACCTCCGTAGATATTGTAAGGGTACTCCATATCTAAGCCAATGGCATAAAACTGCGCCAGTGGTTGATCATCCGGGTGGAACCATTTTTTTCCACCATCGTAAGTCACGCCCATTCCGTGATCATACCCAAAGACCAGGTGTTTAGGATCTTTTGGATTGATCCACATGGCGTGATTATCTCCACCAAATCGGAAAGGGCTACGCCAGTTTTCACCACCATCGATGGTCTCCCATACCCGAACACCTAGCACATAAACATGCTCTGGATCGGTAGGATCGATACGTACTTGCTGATAATAGTAGCCAGGTCCACCACCAATATCTTGTCCGTCTGGACTCACTTTCTTCCAGGATTTCCCAAGGTCGTCAGAACGGTACATTTCGACACCAACTACTTTTTGGTCTCTCCCCAAAGGAAGGCCATCCTGTAATTGCTTCAGGCGATCTTTAGGATCCATCCCTTCCACATTAGTGTTCTCAATATTAGCATATAGCACATTAGGATTACTTTGCGAAATGTCTAGGCCAATCCGGCCTAGAAAACCCGTTGGTAAGCCACCCTTCACTTTTTTCCATTTCTTACCACCATTAGTACTGGTATAAATAGCAGAACCAGGGCCACCTGGATTATAGGTCCAAGGTGTACGAATCTTATCAAAAGTAGCCGCAAAAAGAACTTCAGAGTTTTCTGGGTGCATAACCATATCTACTACACCAATATCTTTCCCCTCTGCTTGAACAGCTAGCGATTTTGTCCAGGTCTTTCCTCCATCGGTTGTCTTATATAAGCCTCTCTCCGAATTATCAGAGTAAAGATGACCAAGCGCCGCTACATAAACGATATCAGGGTTAGTAGGATGGATTATGATTCGGCCAACGTGCTGAGACTCTTTCAAACCCATGTTGGTCCAGGTCTTGCCACCATTGGTAGACTTATAAACCCCATCACCCCAATAGGAACTCCGAGAGTTATTGGCTTCTCCAGTACCCACCCAAACGATGGAAGAATCACTGGGTGCTACGGCTACGTCTCCGATTGAGATTACTGATTCATTATCAAAAATAGGCGTAAAAGAGATGCCATTGTTGGTTGTTTTCCAAAGACCACCTGAGGCAGTTGCGGCATAATACACTTTAGGCGCATCTTCTACTACTGCAAAATCTACAAAACGCCCAGATTGACGCGTCGGTCCAATCTCCCGATACTCAAAAGATTGGAGCATATTTTCAGGGATAGACTGCGCAATTATGGAATAGGAACTGGCGACCATGCCGAATAGCAAAAGCGCCGAGGATAAACGTAATTTCATACAATAATTTTTTCTAAGAAAATAGAGTGTCAAAATAGGAAGTATTTTGGATAGTTCGTTCAATTTTTACAAATAACTATAGGCCCACCAAATCAACAGAAACTGAATAGGTAAACGGATAATCGTCACCCAGACTTGTCTTTGTTTCTTTCTAGCCTTTTGAAAATGGTAAATATTAGCGGGAAAAACGATAATCAATAAGGCAATGATCCCATACAATGCATAAGTCCTAGTTGCAGAGAATAGTAAACCCAAGCCTAAAAGCACTTCTACTAAGCCTACGACATGATTAACCAACTCCGGTTTAGGAACCCATTGAGGCGTAATGCTCAAAAAGAATTTTGGAATCCGAAAATGACTAAGTCCCGCAAAGATGTAAATAGCCGCCATGGTAAATAAAGAGATGGTAGTAACTGTAGTCATATTTGAAAATTTGAGCGATGGAAAGATTTACTATCTCCAGGCCTTCAACAAGAAATCAATCCAATTTTGGGAACAAATATTAATCAAGTCTTGATCCGAATATCCTCTTTGCTGTAGAATATTAGGGATTTTTTGCAAGTCTGCAATTGTATCCAAATCAGCGGGTGATTGTTCTTTACCAAATCCACCATCTAGATCTGAGCCAATGCCCGCATGCTTAGAGTTTCCTGCCAACTGGCAGACATGGTCAATATGATCAACTACTGTTGCCAAACTTACTTTTTCGTTTTGTGGCGTAGAAGTACCGCGTGTCCATCCAGGATGAAGCATCCAGGCATCAAAAGCGGCACCAATAACGGCCCCTCTTTCAATCAAGGCCTTTAGTTGCTCATCTGAGAATTGTCTTTGGTGTGGAACCAGCGCTCGACAATTGTTGTGGCTAGCCCAAACTGGTCCTTGGAAATGATCCAGTGCTTCCCAGAAACTTTCATCACAGAGATGGGTCGCATCTAAAATCATATTTAGTTTATCCATTTCTTGAAGCAGGGCTCGACCTTTACTACCTATACCACCGGAAGCCAGCGTACCTTGAGCATAGGTACCAGGACCGTAATGTGCAGGTCCGATGATACGTAAACCATCCTGGTAAGCCTTTTCAAGGTGTTGCCAACTTAGTATAGAATCGGCCCCTTCCAAGCTTCTGATCAACCCTATAGGACAAGATATTGGATCATTATGCCAGTTATCCAGATGCTGACGCAAGCTTTCCGCGTCACTTATGGTAATTAGATGTCCTTCCATTTCCATCGCCTGGTACCAAGCCAATTGGCCTTGCGTTTGTGCCCAGGCTTGCTCTGGAGAATTCCAACTAGCACCAGGCAGTGTATTGGTCTTTTTTGTGTAGCGCGCAATTTGAGTCCCTACAACTAAACCTACGTTTCCTTTTCTTAAATCGGGGAAAGAAACGGTTCCGTTTCCTCGGTCTGGCCGATCCGTTTTCCCTTGTTCGGACATTCGAATTTCCTCTACAGACCAGCGTAAATCTCGGTTCCATTCCATTGCATTCATGGATAGGTCGAGATGGGCATCGAAGAACAATAAGTTGTTGTTTTTCATAAAAGATATTTTCTTTTTCGGGCACTGATCTGCCACTCCCCTACTATGATTTGATCTTCAACAATTAGCGCCGATTCATGTAAGGCAACAGTTGGACAAATGTGCCAGGGAAAACCATATAATGCATCTCCAATCTTAAAATGAGCGGCCGATTCCGTACGGACAACAAGGTGTTCTTCGCTCAGCATCGTCACGGTTGCATCAGGTATCTGTTGGAAATAAACCGGCATTTCCTTCATTTCTGAAGCTACCGCTTTGTGTCCAAGGTCTAAGCAAAGGAGATCGTCTTGAGGTTTACTGATCACTCTACATAATACTGTTGCAGCAATGTCAAATTTCAAATCAGGGAAGGAAGAAGTATAGCCTTGATCCCATAATAATGTAGTCCCTGGAGACAAGGTCCGTTCAGGATATTGAGCATGAATTGGAAAACTAATACTTCCACCACAAATAATTTCGAATTGATGGTTCTTAAAAGAGTTTAAGAGCTTTTCTACTTCCCTAAAAGCGGCATCCACTTCTTCTTTCCTAGCTAGCAGGTTTTTGGCATGTAAATGTCCATCGTAAGCGTGCCACCCTTTAAAATCAAATTTTTCATTTAAGGTATGGTATAGTTTTTTTGCTGAAGCAGGGCTTATTCCGGTGCGATACATCCCTACATTTAAATCAATAAATACGGGGATCGCCGGCCCTGGATGTTGTTTCCATTCTTGGACTTGATCTGGATGATCTATTAGTACAGAAAATTGGGTTTGAGGAAATGATTTTTGTAATTTTAGAAAATCTAGCTGTGCTGGTCCAGACAATGGATAGGCAATGAGTACATCCTTCACTTTAATTTCTGCTAACAGACGTGCTTCTTGCAGAGACGCACACTTGAAGCGATGGATCCCAGCAGTCAATTGCATTTGTACGACTTCCTTGCATTTAAAAGTCTTGATGTGGGGCCGAAGACGATCTGGTGAGCCAGCGACCTTAATCATCTGTTGGATATTACGCTTTATCCGTTCAGGATAAAAGATTAAAGCTGGAGATAAAACTCGATCTAGGTTTTTAATTTGATAGGTCTCCTCCATTTTAGTAAAGCTCAAAAATTGCCTCAATTTCTACAGCGATATTTCCTGGCAAAATCATTCCAACGGCACTTCTCGCCCCTTTCCCATGATCGTCTCCCATCAGTTCAACCATCAAATCACTAAAGCCATTAATAACCTGAGGTTGCTGATGAAAGTCTGGTGCACTATTCACCATACCAAGCGTTTTGACTAAGCGTTTCACCTGACTCAAATCAGCATGTGCGTTGATGGTTGAGAGCATCGTGAGACCAACTTGTCGAGCAGCTGCGTACCCAGCTTTAGTATCCAATTGAATGCCTAACTTTCCTTTTATCAAGCTACCATCTGTTTGTACGGGCCCTTGTCCGGAAACATATAGCATATTGCCAACTATCATGACTGGCTTGTATACGCCTCCTAATGGCGGAGCTGGTGGTAAAACCAGCTCAAGCTTTGAAATTTGTTCTTTTAAATTCATTATTATTTTTTTGGTAGTTTATTAGATGATTTTTGGTCTATTTTTAAATCAGGACATTTAATAACAAGACCCCCAATAAGCCGACTACGGATACCGTTGTTTCCATCAAGGTCCAGGATTGTAAGGTTTCTTTGATACTTAAATTAAAGTATTCTTTAAAGAGCCAAAATCCACCATCGTTAATGTGCGAAAAGGTGATACTGCCTGCGCCCGTAGCCAATACTAAAAGTTCTGGTGCGACACCTGCCGTACCGACCATAGGCATCATTATACTAGCAGCAGTCAGGCCTGCGACTGTGGCCGACCCCACACTGACTCTAATCAATGCTGCAATAACCCAGGCCAGAAGAATTGGCGACATGCCCAAACTACTTAGAGCTTGACCTATTTCATCACTGATTTCTGTGGCTATCATAATTTGTTTGAGGGCTCCTGCGCCACCAATAATCAGCAAGATAAGTGCAATACCAGCGATAGAACTGGCCAAAATCTTACGTACCTGCGTCATACTTCTACCGGTTCGAATACCTAAGAAATAAATGGCAGCGAGTACAGATAAAAGCATTGCAATGGTAGGATTACCAATCGAGCTTATAATTGGATGACTAAGACCTAAGGCGGTAATTAAAGCACTGCCTCCAATCAAAATCACCGGCAATAATCCAATCACTAGACAAACCCACAAAGCAGGCGTTTGAAATTCATCGCTTTGCTCTTCCGGGAGGAATTCTTTGAGTAAAGTGGGTTTAATCCTTTTCATAGTACCCGCCAACAGGAATTTAGCGGATAATATTGCTGGAATACCTACCAGAATGCCATAAAGAAGTGTCAAACCTAAATCAGCCTGATACATTTCCGTAATGGCTGTTGGCGCTGGATGAGGTGGCAAAAATCCATGCGTTACAGATAGAGAGGCTAGCATGGGAAGACCAATGTAAAGTAGGGAAAGTTTGGTTTTGTGTGCAATCGCAATGGCCAAAGGAACCAGGATTACGAACCCTACCGTATAAAACATAGGTATACCGACAATAAATCCGGTTACGATCATGGCCCACTGGATATTTTTCATGCCAAAGCTTTGAACCAATTGATCCGTAATTTTATTAGCTGCACCACTTTCTGCCACTAACTTCCCCAGCATGGCACCAAACCCTAAGATGATGACTAAAGAGCCTAAAGTATTGCCAATGCCTAGCTGGATTGCTGCTACTGATTCTGTGATGGATAAGCCACTTGCCAATCCTACAAAAAGACAGACGAGCATAAAAGAAATGAAAGTATCCAGTTTGACTAAGGTTACTAATAAAACCAGCAGTACAATACCCAGGATGATGGGAAGAAAGATCATAATTTAATGCTAAAGATGATTAGGAAAACACAGAACAAATACGGAATAATGATAGGATTAATTCCTGTTAAATTCAAATAGCTCCTAGAGAAGCTATTATATTTGTTTAAAAAAATGGCCAATACTCCCAAACAGTCCTTAGTTTTCTCTTGTGGTGCCAAGATGAAAAACCGCTTCATGCTGGCCCCCTTAACCAATACCCAAAGTCACCAAGATGGCACTCTTTCCGACGCGGAATTCAATTGGCTGACTATGCGTGCCAAGGGTCAATTTGGTTTGGTAATGACTTGTGCTACATACGTACAGCCCAATGGTAAAGGCTTTCCAGGGCAGTTGGGTATATATTCAGATCATTTAATGGCAGGACATCAGAAATTAGCTTCAGCTATACAAGCCCAAGGAAGCTTAGCCGTAAGTCAATTACACCATGCGGGAATGCGCTCCCCTCAGGACTTAATCGAAGGTAAGCCCGTCTGCCCATCTGATAGTGAAAAACACGGCGCACGAGCACTCACATTAGAAGAGATCAATCAATTAAAAGACGCCTTTATCCAAGCAGCTATCAGAGCCCAAAAAAGTGGTTATAATGGCGTCGAAGTACACGGCGCACATGGCTATATAATTGGTCAGTTCTTAAGTGCAACAATCAATCAGCGAAGGGATGAATATGGAGGTAATTTATATAATCGAGCTCGAATTTTATTTGAAATTGTAAATGGTATTCGGACAGTCTGCGGGCCTGACTTCCTAGTCGGTGTACGTTTATCTCCCGAACGCTTTGGAATGGATTTATTGGAAATCAAAACGATCAGCCAACGTTTGATCGACGAAGGACAGGTTGACTTCCTAGACATTTCTCTATGGGACTGTTTTAAAATGCCCCATGAGGAAAAGTACCAGGATAAATCTTTACTTCAGCACTTTACTGATTTAGATTATAAAAATGTCCGCTTGACTGTAGCTGGAAAGATAAAAAGCGGAGCAGATGTACAAAAAATACTGGAGGAGGGTGTAGATTTTGTTACCGTCGGTCGATCTGGTATCCTGCACCACGACTTTCCCAAGCGAGTGATTGAAAATCCAGATTTCATGGCTACTTCAACGCCTGTTTCAAAAGACTATTTAGCTCAAGAAGGACTTGGGGAAGCCTTCCTTCAATACATGCAAAGGTGGCCTGATTTCATAAAATAAGCATCTGGTGAATCACCTTAATACTTTTATGGAAGTTTTCTTATCTTAGAAACCTAAAAATTGCAACAATGACATCCATCAAAACATCCTATAATCGCCGTTCTTTCCTCAAAGTATCCGCTGCTGCTGGTGGAGGTTTCGCCTTAGGTTTTAGCTGGCTCGCTGCTTGTACGCCTATAGAGAAAGCAGAGGAAATCAGTCTCCAAATGCCAGAGGAGTGGTTCAATATGAACGCTTACTTGAAGATTGGAGATAATGGTGTTGTCACCATCTATACGCCCAACCCTGAATTTGGCCAGAATGTCATGACGTCAATGCCTATGATTGTTGCCGAGGAATTGGATGTAGCCTGGGAAAAAGTGGTTGTAGAAATGGCGCCTTATGACACCAAGTTGTACGGTATGCAATTCACAGGTGGTAGTATGGGTATTAGTTCTAGATGGGATGTGTTGCGTATGACCGGAGCTTCCGCCAAGCAAATGCTAAAGGAAGCCGCTGCCGAAGCATGGCAAGTACCGGTAACAGAAATCACCACTAATTCAGGTATTTTATCGCATGAGGTAAGTGGTCAGCAAGCGGGTTATGGCGAAATGGCGGCAGCAGCTAGCCAAGTTGCCGTACCCGAAGAAGTCGACCTAAAAGACCCCAAAGACTTTAAGATCATTGGCGTATCCAAAAAGAATGTAGAAGGTCACAAAATTGTCAATGGCAAGCCTTTATTCAGTATGGACTACCAAAAAGAGGGCATGAAGATCGCCATGATTGAGCATCCACCAGCTTTTGGCATGACCTTTAAAGCCATTTTGAATGCAGAGGAGATTAAGGGCATGAAGGGCATTAAGGATGTCTTCAGCATTAAAACTTATAAAAAAGGGCAAGCCAAAGCTTCTTTTGACACCAATGCATTCCCTGAATTAGTCGCTATTGTCGGTGATTCTACTTGGGAAGTCATGAAGGCTAAAAAAGCACTAAAAGTAGCATGGCAACCTTTCTCCACCTATCAAGAGACCGTGGCGGGCTGGGGTGGCAATACCAGCGAAGTAGACATCCCTGCTGGATTAGAAAACACTACTGATCATCAAAGCAAAATGGAGGCATTGGCGGCCAAACCAGGTAAGGTAGTCCGTAAAGATGGCAATCCTGAAGCGGCATTTAAGCGTGCCGCCAAAGTTCTGGAGCGAAGTTATTCTGCCCCTTATCTGGCGCACAATTGCATGGAACCAATGAACGCTTTTGCAAACGTCGAAGGGGACCAAGTTTGGATCGCGGGGCCCTTACAAGCACCAGGGATTATTGAACCTACCATTGCTGCACGGATGGATATTCCACCCGAAAATATCAATATTGAAATGACTCGCATGGGCGGTGGTTTTGGCCGAAGAGCCTATAGTCACTACATGCTAGAAGCCGCACTCATCTCGCAGCAGGTAAATGTACCCGTTAAGTTGATGTATACCAGAGAAGATGACATGACCAATGGCATCTATCGGCCTACTTACCACGCTACTTTCCGGGCCGCTTTGGACGAAAACAACCAATTACTGGGGATCCATATTAAGGCTGGTGGTGTACCCGAAAGTCCACTTTTTGCCAACCGCTTCCCGGCGGGTGCCGTAGATAATTATATGGCAGAAGAATGGTCCATTCCTTCGAACATCACCATTGGAGCGTTTAGAGCACCTCGATCCAATTTT
>CAXIDD010000160.1:0-9746 GCA_964021975.1 uncultured Saprospirales bacterium
CAATGATCCCATTGTGTACCAGCGCAATACGGCCATTATTAGATAGATGTGGATGCGCATTCGCATCATTAGGCGTACCGTGAGTGGCCCACCGTGTGTGGCCAATACCTATTTTAGCAAAGGTAGGTTTGTCTTCCACCGATTGCTCCAACACTTGAACTTTTCCTTTTTTCTTATAGACAGAAAGTGCCTGTTCGTGTAACAAAGCTACACCAGCACTATCATATCCTCGATATTCTAGACGCTGCAGACCTTTAATGAGTTTAGGGTAAGCTTGATCAGGGCCTATATAGGCGATGATACCACACATAAATACATTTTTAAGGCACTTGTTATATTTTTAGACTGAACTAGTTCGTCACAATAGTGCCAGTTACGCTGAGTTTTATGGGAAACTCAGGATGATTTGGCCCATAAAGAATGGTTCTTGAAGCCCGATTAACTTTAGAGGCCAGAATCAAATAAAATTCATTACTTTCTCGACCGTCAATCATTTCTTGTAAATGGGTACCGATGTTCATTCGGTAGGCATTTGGCAAAAGGCCACCCTCATTAATTAAATTACCCCCAAAACGGTCTGGTAAGTTTGCTAACGAAATAGTGTAGTCATCTATTGGCACAAAGTTGCCATTTTCGTCTTTTGTTGCTAATAAAAGTTGCTCTCCAGGCTCAAAAATAAAAGATTGGCTGCCAGCTAAGTCTCCTTCCCATAACTCCAACTCCGCTTTATTAACAACTAAATTCCGGTTGCGTAATTCCGCAATATGTGGAAACGCTATCCGGATAATTGGTCCAACCATCCCTTGAGTAAACAATAGACTGTCAGAGATATTGTCATTATTAGTCAATGCCGCTTCAACGGGTGTACCCGTAAAATCATGTTCTAAAGACATAAATTTGACACTAGCACTAGCTACTTCTAAATGATATTGACGCGCCAGAGTATCCGAATGGTAATACACAAAAATACCAGTTTCACTATTGATCAAATTAAGTGCTGGCATTCCTTGATTAAGGGAAGTAGGTTGTAAGTGAATTCCGTTAAATGCCTCAACAAATTGATCATCGCTATTGCGCGTGAGAGAATCTATGCTTAGAATTTCGGTACCAATGTCATTACTGAGTGGTATCCTAATCGTAGGTAATTTTACTGAGGTCCCAGTAGTTGACGAGATATAACTGAGATAGGTAACAGAGTCTGCGGTAGGCGCATAAAGAACAGTTGCTAATGGTTCTTCAATAGAAGCAAACGTAGTATCCGAATCATATTCATTATCATTAGCAATAACAGCATCTATTCTCCGTACTGCTAATTCAAAATTTTGGTCGGTATTACCATAATAGGCACTTGCTGCAAGAGGTAAATTAAGAATAACCGAATCAATAATTAGGTCTTCTCCAATTAAAGGATCAGCAAAACGTGGTAGGACTTGAAAGAATAATTCAGCCTTACTACGGCCAAAAATAGGGTCTTCCATATCTCCTAAGAGATAAGCATCAAAAGCATTAAACCTAGAATGCGTCGCTGATGCCGGAGCTTCTTCTACAAAAGCAGCAATGCTAATGGTATCGAAGAATTCGAGTCTAGTACGATCTCCTTCTAGTAAGTCAGCACCAATAGCAGTAGGATCGGTGCAAGCATTAATAAAAATACTGGCCAGCAATAGACAAAAGACAGGCCATATAGCAGAATACTTCATATATTTAGATACTATTATTGCGTTTAATGGAGGTAAGTTATGATCACTAGTTATGCTAAAGAGACGCAAAAGTAGAGAGAATAGTTGGTTGCACCATAAAGAGAATGATTTTTTTAGGTAATCTCTATGACTTACCTAAAAAAATCAAGCTCTTAGAAGCTATTTGAATCTACCTGCAATAGACAGATTTGGCTATTGAGAATTGTTATTGATGATTAAATTCAAATAGCTTCTTAAGGTCCAAAAATGTAAAAAAATATTTTGCTTAGACGGTTTCTTCTTCTTCCAATAAACTATTGTAGAAGTTAATGTAGGCTGGTAGATAATCATCACCTGCATAATCTAACACGGGTGCTTTCATCGCATCGAATGCTTTTTGCACCTCAGGATCAAGGGTTTCACTGCCCTTAATCACCCCATCTGCAAAAGAGATGGCTCCTTGATGCAATCCAGCCTCATAGGGCTTAAGATCATCGGGAGTCAGATTATTGATGTTGGCCTTTTGTAGAAAATCATCGCCCAAGTGTTGTTCGTGACTCGGCTGATAAGCAGAATAAACAACTTTCGCTTGCTGAAACAACGGCTCAGTCTTATATGCAGTCTTCAAATACAAAGGAATCAAGCTGGTTAACCAGCCGTGACAATGGATAATATTTGGAGGCCATCCAAATTTTTTCACGGTCTCTAGGACACCTTTACAGAAGAAAACAGCCCGATCTGCGTTGTCGCTAAATGCTTTTTGATCTTCGTCTTCAAATAAGAATTTTCTTTTAAAGAAGTCTTCATTATCCAAGAAATAAACCTGCATTCTAGCTTCCGGCAAAGAGGCTACTTTTATGATTAGTGGATAATCATCATCATCCACGATAATATTCATTCCCGACAAGCGGACCACCTCATGCAAGCGATGTCTGCGTTCATTAATCGTGCCATACCTTGGCATCAAGATCCGAATCTCCATTCCACTTTCCTGAATATGTTGTGGCAACTTTCTAGCTATTTCAGCTACTTCGGTGAGGGCGGTATAGGGCTGCATCTCTTGCGTAACAATCAACACCTTCTTTTTGCTCATAAAATGCTTGCTATAGTTAAACAAATGTTTTTGTGTTCCAAAATTTGCTGGGGGATTCTAATCATACCAGGATGAAAATAAACGCCCACGCTGATTTTTTTGATTTGCAAAAGTAAGGAATTTTGAACACATTATCCTCATTCTCTTTACTTTAATACCTCATTAACGTATAATTACCACTCGAATTATCAATTTTATGCTACTTTTGGCGACGCTAATTTCAAATTGTCCATTTGATCAGCTCGAAAGCATTTGATTATCTAGTATTAAGTAAACATTATGCTCCTTATTTCAACCGTTGCTGAACTACAAAAAATCATCCTCGAACAAAAGAAAGCTGGTAAAACCATAGGTTTTGTGCCCACTATGGGGGCACTTCACCGAGGTCATTTATCCCTACTTGAAGCGGCTAAAGATCAAAGTGATTACACCATTTGTAGCATCTTTGTCAACCCTACCCAATTCAACGATCCAAAGGACCTAACGAAATACCCACGTACTCCAGAAGCAGATCAAGCAGCATTAGAGGCGGGAGGCTGTGACTTATTGTTTATGCCTACGGCTAAAGAAGTATATCCTGATAGTAAATCCGAAAAGCTCAAGTTAGACTTGGGACACTTAGACCAAGTCTTGGAAGGAGCTTTTAGACCAGGGCATTTTGCTGGTGTTGTACAAGTAGTAGACCGGCTGTTGGATATCACAATGGCAGATCTATTGTTCATGGGACAAAAAGATTATCAGCAATTTGCGATTATTCGAACCCTAATCGAATCCCAAAATAAAGCCGTAGAACTCGTTATGGGCCCGACTGTACGGGAGAACGATGGCTTAGCAATGAGTTCTCGTAATGTCCGTTTGACACCAGCCAATCGTGAAAAAGCACCCATCATTTATCAACTTTTGCAACAGGCCAAGGCAGACTTGGGACGGGAACCCATCGCTAGCATAGAACAGCAACAGCAAAAGACTTTAGAAAAAATGGGATTCCGGCCTGAATACTTCAGCATTGTTGATGCCAAAACATTGTTACCAATCAACCAATTAAAATCAGATCAAAGCGTGGTGGCTTGCGTAGCGGTATGGGCCGGAGATGTTCGGTTAATTGATAATTTGATTCTTCAATAAACCCTCATACCATTTAATTGATCAACTTAAGTTACTTTTGCACCGTTTATAGAAAGTGACTGAAGTAAGACCTTCACGTCCTAATAGCAGAACTAGTCTAGTTGTATCGTATATAACAGCCTAGCTCAACCAATAAACTAAACACAAAAGCAACTTTGTATTATGATGATTCAAAGATTTAAGTCCAAAATACATCAGGCAAGAATCACCGAAGCCAACTTGAATTACGTTGGTAGCATTACCATCGACGAAGATTTGATGGATGCTGCGAAGCTATACGAGGGAGAACGGGTGCAGATCGTCAACAATAATAATGGTGAACGATTGGAAACTTACGTCATAAAAGGGGAAAGAGGTTCCGGAGTTATCTGCCTAAATGGCGCGGCTGCCAGACGAGCAGAAGTAGGTGATGTAGTCATCATTATTGGCTACGGGTACATGACTATCGAAGAAGCCAAAAACTTTGTACCTTCGGTCGTCTTTCCAGATGAAAATAACCGTTTACCAAACTAGTCACTCGATACCTTGAAATCAATCCTGCGCAACTTCCTCAAGTTTACTATTTTCCTCAGTCTAGGACTGGGGATTCTCTATTTACTCTACCGAAGTCAGAATAAAGGATATCAAGCTCAATGTGCCTTAGATGGGGTAGCCCCAGAGGATTGTAGCCTGATCAATAAAGTAATCACGGATTTTGCCAATGCAGATTTTTTTTGGCTTTTAGTCGTTATCCTACTCTTTATGGTCAGCAATCTCAGTCGTACTGTACGCTGGCATATGCTCATCCGGCCTTTAGGCTATCAACCCCGCTTCATTAATGGTTTTGGGGCAATCATGATTGGATATTTTGCCAACCTTGGTATCCCTAGAGTTGGAGAAGTAGTGCGGGCCGGCGTTTTAGCACGTTATGAAAAAATTGAAGTTGAAAAAGTGATTGGTACGGTAGCCGTAGATCGAATCGTTGATGTTTTGAGTATTTTATTTGTCACGGTATTGGCACTAGTTTTACAATACGAGCAAATTTGGAATGCACTACAAGACCGGATTGATTTGAGTACCTTAATTAAACTAGGAACTTTAGCTTTTGGCTTGGGAGTATTGGCAATCATTGCCTTTTTTATTTTTAGAAAAAGATTAGAAAAGACAAAAATCTACCAAAAAGTATTGGCCTTAATCAAAGGTTTTGGAGAAGGTCTATTGACGATTCGTCAACTGGATAAACCCTGGATATTTGTTTTGCATAGCATCAATATTTGGTTGATGTATTATCTACTGAATTACTTTGCCTTTTTTGCTTTTGCCCCCACGAGCGAACTTTCTCCCTTAGTCGGTTTAGTAACGTTTGTTTTTGGAGGTTGGGGCATTGTTATTCCAACTCCCGGCGGGATGGGATCCTACCATGCTTTAGTACAAATTGCTCTGGGCATTTACGGCATCAGCGCCGCAGATAGTTTTTCTTATGCCATGATTGCCTTTATCACTATTCAAATCGGCGCAAACGTTATTTTTGGCTTATTGTCGCTCTTGACTTTACCCTTTATTAATCAAAACTACCGCCCAGCTCATGCGGTGGATACAGAATAAAAATAATAGATCATTAAACTGGGAAATCACTACAAAACACTCAACCCATGCATCAGATCCAAGCCATTAGCCACAAAATTTTAGATTGGCCCGAGGCTCAAAAACAAACTCAAAAATGGCAAGATCAGGGATTGGATATTGTCTTTACCAATGGTTGTTTTGACTTGATACATTTTGGTCATCTGCATTATTTAGCAGCTGCCCGAGCCCTTGGCGATAAGTTGGTGGTCGGTATCAATGGACCAGATTCTGTCCGAAGGCTTAAAGGTAGCAACCGACCTATCAATGATGAAGCTACTCGCTTGAATACTTTAGCCGCATTATCCTTTGTAGATTTGGTGGTCTCTTTTCCAGAAGATACGCCTGCTGAGTTAGTCGGTACAATCGTACCTGATATCTTGGTGAAAGGTGGCGATTATGAACTTAAAGATATTGTAGGGGCAGATATCGTTTTAGAAAGAGGAGGTCAAGTAAAAACCTTAGACTTTATTCCGGGTTATTCTACCAGTCTTATTGAAGAAAAAATTAGAAAGGAATAAACATGACAAAAATAAAAGAAGTACTAGCCGTTTTAGAGCAGGTAGCTCCTCCTAGCTACCAGGAAAGTTATGATAATGCTGGTCTAATTACAGGTAATAAAGAAGCTGAAGTAACTGGTGTCCTAACCTGTCTTGATTCTACAGAAGCCATTGTAGAAGAAGCGATTGCCAAATCCTGCAATTTGATTGTGGCACATCATCCTATTGTTTTTAAAGGTCTAAAGCGATTTACTGGCCAAAATTATGTGGAGCGTACCATTATTAAAGCACTGAAGCACGATATCGCAATTTATGCTATTCACACCAATCTCGATAATGTTTATTATCAGGGCGTAAATACACGTTTTGCCGAAAGACTAGGTTTACAAAACACACAGATTCTGGCCCCTAAATCTAAAAACATACAACTTGGGTTCCTAATCTCTTCTACCGATTTAGGAGCCGTTTTAGACATTATTCAGCCCTTGTGTACACATCCAGCGGTGACAATTCCTAGTAACGATGCAAGTAGGATGAAGATAGAATGTACGCTCCCTGAAGCATTATTAGGCCGGTTAAAAGCGGAAATAACTCCATTCTTAAAGTCTGCGATCACCAGTCAAACTGTACTTGACTTGAACCCTCAAATTGGTAGTGGAATGATTGGTGAATTGGCGGAACCAATGGAAACAAAGTCGTTCCTATCTTTTCTTAAAGAACGTATGAAAACCAAATGCGTAAAACATACGGAGCTTATCCATACGGAGGTTAAAAAAGTAGCACTTTGTGGAGGAGTTGGGAGCTTTTTATTAAAAAAAGCAATCCAACAAAAAGCAGATATTTATATCACAGGAGATTACAAATACCACGAGTATTTTGATGCCGATGGCAAAATCATTATCGCCGATATTGGCCATTTTGAGACCGAACAATTTACTATTCCTTTATTAAAGGAGATTATATCCAATAAATTTAGTAATTTCGCGGTTTATGAGACAGCACATTCAACCAATCCAGTGCATTATTTTGTTTAATAAAATGGATGGTTTACAAGCTTTTAGCAAAAAGCTGTCTAAGAAATAATATCAATTGATCACAAAATCATTCTATATATGGCTAAGGAACTAACCGTTGCCGAGAAACTTAAGAATTTATACGAGCTACAAACCCTAGACTCGAGTATTGATGAAATCGCCATTCTTCGAGGAGAGCTTCCTATGGAAGTTTCTGATTTAGAAGATGAGATCGAAGGTTTAGCGACGCGCGCCAGCAAATTGCAAAAGACGATTGATGATTTAAACACTACCATTTCTAAGCACGAGGCAGCTATTCAAGAATCAAATAGTTTAATTGAACGCTATACGTCTCAGTTAGATAATGTGAAAAATAACCGGGAGTACGAAGCATTGGTCAAAGAATTAGAGCTTCAAAAACTGGATATTCAGCTTGCAGAAAAGCGTATTGGTCAAGCCAATAAAGAGGTCGCCGGTAAGCAAGAAACCATGAATGCGGTAACCGATAAACTAGAGAAAAAGAAAAGTGATCTTAAAATCAAAAAATCCGAATTGGAAGATATTATTTCTAAAACGGATGCGCAGGAGAAAAAGTTAAAATCACAAATCGATAAAGCAAGAGGGAAGATCGAAGAGCGGTTGATCATTGGTTATGATCGTATCCGAAACAATTATCGAAATGGTCTAAGCGTTGTAACGGTGGAAAGGAATTCTTGTGGTGGTTGCTTTAACCGTATCCCACCTCAAATTCAATTAGAAATCAGCTTACAGAAAAATATTATCGCTTGTGAGCATTGTGGAAGAATCCTGGTTGATGACATCATTGCTGGTAAAGCAGAACCAACTGAGGAAGGAGCCTAGGGCGATAAAGCTCGAATGAAAACTACTTTTACTATAAGTCAAAAAATGAGTATCAGTTATCTGCGGATAATTCGATACTCATTTTTTTTATGCTTCCTTTTTCCTATCCAGTCAGTAGCCGCCTATTCCTATCATTACGATCAAGCAGTCCAAGAAATATATTTCAATTTATTAGATCTAGATTTTGCGAAAGCCAATACCCAACTAGCTAGACTTAAAAAAAACCAGTCTGATAACTTAGCCTATTATCATTTGCAGAATTATTATGACTTCTTCCAAGTTTACACTAAAGACAACGCGCAAGTCTATAAGAAGCTAAAAATCAATCGAGATCAGTACTTAAAGGAATTGGCCAAAGGCCCCAAAGATTCTCCCTGGCACCTATTTAGTCAAGCAGATGTGCATTTACAATGGGCTTTATTGAGATTCAGATTTGGAGATTACTGGGCTGGTTTTTTAGCCGTGAAAAAAGCTTATCAACTATTAGAAAAAAATCAAAAGCGCTTCCCTGACTTTGCACCTAATTATAAAGACCTAGGTATTTTACACGCAATGGTCGGAACCGTTCCAGATCAATATCAATGGGGACTAAAAATGCTGACTGGCTTAAAAGGAACCGTGAAACAAGGAAAAGCCGAAATGCGTAAAGCATTGGCAGACCAAGACCCCACCACTTCATTCTTACAAAAAGAGAATAGAATCTTATATTGTTTTTTATTGCTTTATCTCGATAAAGACCCATCGGAAGCCTGGCAGTTGATTGAGGAGCAAGCTGCCAAGGATCCCCCCAGCCTTTTAGTCGCTTTCACCTATGCAAGTGTCGCATCCCGAAGCGGCCATAATGATCAAGTCATTAAAATATTAGAACAACAAGAAGAAAAGGCCACCTGGCAAGCCTTTCCATTTCTAGAGTTTGTCTTGGGAAATGCCCGGCTGCGACAACTAGACACCAAGGCAGGCCCTCATTTTGAACGCTTTTTAAAAAAATACCAAGGCCAAAATGACTTGAAAGCTACACATCTGCGCCTCGCTTGGTGTGCTTTGTTAAAAAAAGATAAAAATAAGTACCTTTCTCACCTAAAGAGCGTCCAAAATATAGGCAGCAAAAATAATGGAAGAGATAAAGATGCGCTACATCTCGCTGATTTGAGTTTTATACCCAATTTACAACTCATTAAAGCCAGGTTGTTATTTGACGGAGGCTATTATGGATTAGCCCAACAAGAACTTAATAAACTAAAAAATTATAATCTAAATAAGGTTTATGAAACCTTGGAGTTTAGTTATAGGCAAGCAAGGGTAGCTCATCGTTTAAACAAGGATAGTCGTGCGATTCAGTACTACCAAAAAGTCCTTATAGAAGGTGCAGATCAGCCTTATTATTTTGCCTGTAATGCCACTTTACAATTGGGAATTATCTATGAAAACAAAGGGCAAAAAAATAAAGCAGCTGAATATTACCAACAATGCTTGAAGCTAAAACCTGATATTTATAAGAACAGCTTGCATCTTTCTGCCAAAGCAGGCTTGCAAAGATTAGAAAAATAACTTAGTTTTATTATCAAACTAAGTGAACTAAATTTAGGTTCTCCCGTTAACAATATTACAATTAATTACAAATACGAAATAGAATGGATAGTATAGCCGTAGCCCAAAAAACGCTAGATACCAAAGGCTTCTTAGACCTAGATGTAGACCCTACTTTAGATCTACGTGCTGAAATTGAGCGTCTTAAAAAAGAAAAAAATGCCATCATTTTAGCGCACTATTATCAGGAGTCCGATATTCAGGATATCGCTGATTATATTGGAGACAGCCTTGGGTTATCTCAAAAAGCAGCTTCTACAGATGCGGATATCATTGTTTTTGCGGG
>CAXIDD010000161.1:0-9732 GCA_964021975.1 uncultured Saprospirales bacterium
ATTGAAAGGTGAAATCTTCATTTTTAACGGATTGAAATAAATAGGCAATTTTTCGATTGGTTCGATTGAAATAAGCGATGAAAGATAGCATTTGTATAATGATGAACAAACCAATCGGGAGGGCTAAATAAGCATACTTGGAAAGCGAGCAAAAGGCTAGAATTACAGCAGAAATCGTTAAAACCACAACCCTTCCAATCAATTGTAGATAAAATTGTTTGCTAATCATTACTTAGGGATTTTCTTGATTTTATTGTAGAGTGTTTGCCTGGAAATACCCAATTGCTGGGCTGCTGCACTATGATTACCTTGGTGCTTTTTAAGCGCATTTTGGATCATAAGCTGTTCCATTTCTTCTAAGCTGTGGTCAATATTAATTTCCTTTGGCAGGGAAGGATTTTGTAATAAAAAATCCTCAGCGCCAAGTCTTTGAGCTTCGCTTAAAATAACGGCCCGTTCGACAGCGTGTTGTAAAGCTCGGACATTTCCTGGCCAATGATAGGCTAGTAGTTTTTCTTTAGCAGATGGGGTCAAGTGCAAACTGGGTTTCCCATATTTACGGCCAAACTTGCGGAGGAAGTATTCTGCCAATAAGATCACATCTTTGCCCCGTTTCCGCAAACTGGGTACTTCGATTTGAATGGTATTAATTCGATAGAGTAGGTCTTCTCGAAAAGTACCTTCTGCCACCATTTCTTGCAAGTTGTTATTGGTTGCACAGATCAGTCGGATATCAATTGAGATTTGTTCATTGGCTCCGACTTTAGTGATGATTCTATTTTGAATAACGGAAAGTAATTTTGCTTGCATGGGCAGAGAAAGATTACCTATTTCGTCTAGGAATAAGGTCCCTCCATTAGCCGTTTCAAACTTTCCCATACGGTCAGTTTTAGCGTCGGTAAAAGCCCCTTTAAGGTGTCCAAAAAGCTCACTTTCAAAGAGGCTTTCAGATATAGCACCAAGGTCAACACTAATGAATACTTTCTTTTTACGGTTGGATTGGAGGTGTAGCTCCCGAGCAATGAGTTCCTTACCGGTGCCATTTTCGCCAGTGACCAATACATTGACATCTGTTTTTGCAACTTTTGAGGTGAGTTGAAGGACTTTTCGGATGGAATCAGATTGGCCAATGATTTGCGGCTGATTTTGATTAATAACTTGTGTTAGCAGTTTTTCCTTTTGCTCCAGGCGGGCAATCTGTTTTTTAGATTGTTTAAGGGCATCCACCGATTTAATAGAGATAAGTAAGCGCTCATTGTTCCAGGGTTTTAAAATAAAATCAGAAGCACCTTGTTTGAGGGCTTTGACGGCAAGCTCCACATCCCCATAAGCCGTCAACATAATGATTGGTAAATCGGGCGCTCGTTTTTTTAATTCTTTTAGCCAGAATAAACCTTCATTACCCGAATGAACACCCGCCGAAAAATTCATATCGAGTAAAACCACATTAAAAGTCCTTAAATTGGATAAAGAAGCCAATTCATTGGGATTACTGATCGTCTTAATTGTCCTATATTCAAATTGTAGAAAAAGGTCCAGGGAGCGTAAGACATTTTTATTATCATCTACAATCAGAATACTTCCTTCGCGCATGACTTTTTACTAAAGTTAAATACTAGGCTTTTATTTTTTTAACAACTGTCCATTTTTTGGACACTACTCGTAAAATATTTTTACGATTCTGTAAAAAGCTTAATTTTAATTTTGATTTAAAAGGTTGATTATGAATTGTTTATGGTTTTGGCATGACTTTGGGGTTATTTCTGTAAAAAGTAAATAGAATGATAGAAATCAAAGGCTTAAGTAAAGTATATAAGACCGCTGAGGTAGCAACTACTGCTTTAGATCATATCGACATCCAAGTGCGAGAAAACGAATTTGTAGCTATTATGGGTCCGTCGGGCTGTGGCAAATCTACCTTACTAAATATTTTGGGTTTGCTGGATTATCCAGATGAAGGTTCTTATCTTTTTTTAGAACGTGAAGTAGGCGCTTTAAATGAAAACAAACGAGCTGAAATTCGAAAAGAGCACATTGGATTTGTCTTTCAAAACTTCAATCTGATTGATACGCTAACTGTTTTTGAAAATGTAGAATTACCACTGCTGTTTTTTAAATTTCAAAGAAAAGAACGCAAGAAAATGGTTTTAGATATTTTGGCTCGAATGAAAATCGGGCATCGTGCCAAACATTTTCCAGCCCAATTATCTGGTGGCCAGCAACAGCGTGTCGCGATAGCCAGGGCTGTGGTCTCGAACCCTAAAGTATTGCTAACGGATGAACCTACTGGGAATCTAGATTCAAAAAATGGGCAAGAAGTGATGAAATTGCTAACCCAGCTCAATCAAGAAGGTACGACTATAGTTATGGTTACCCACTCTGAAAGAGATGCCAATTATGCGCACCGAGTCATTCAGTTATTTGATGGCAAAACCGTTGCAGAGACTCAACACGAAAAGGTATAATTAAGAGGTCTTTGAACCAGCTATTTTAAACTTATTCTTCATCACCTGACATTAATCAAAATTATCATGCTTAAACATAATCTGACACTATTTTTTCGGAACATCAACAAATATAAAGGTACTTTTTTGATCAATACACTTGGCTTAGCATTAGGTCTAGCGGCAACTATTCTGATCTCCATTTGGGCTAATTTTGAGCTTCAGTTTCACAAGTTTAACGAGAAGGATAGTGCCAACCACTACCAGGTGCTAGTGAATTACCCTCAGTCCAACACGATCCAAACCTCCACCTTCACCCCTGGCCCTATGACTAAAGCTATAGCGGAAGATTTTCCTGAGATTGACTATTCTGTTCCAGTTGTGGCACCTAGAACTTTTTATTCTGGTCTATTGGAAAAAGAAGGCATTGGCATGAAGGTGGATCCCCAATTTGTGGGGGATGGTTTTTTGAATCTTTTTGGCTGTGATTTTCTTCATGGTGAAAAGACAAGCGCTCTACGGGAAAGAAACGCTATTGTAATTTCTAAAGCTTTGGCAAATGGTCTCTTTAAAAAAACGGATGTGATTGGAGAGACTGTTGAGTTCAAAGCGCGCTATTGTCCGGGTTTGTATACCATTACAGGCGTTTTTGAATTACCACCTAATGCTTCAGCCAAATACGATATTTTAATCAATTTTGACCGTTTTTTAGAAGACCGTCAAAATATGTTAAAGTGGAATAATGGTGGAGTACAAGCTCATCTAGTGCTAAAAGAAGACACAGATATTGATGCCTTTAACCTGAAAATAAAAGACTACCTTTCCACAAAAATTGAAGGCCTTGATCATACGCTTTTCGTACAAAAATATGCGCAACGTTACTTATATGGAACTTATGAAAATGGGGTGCCCGTTGGTGGCCGCATTAAATACGTCCAACTTTTTTTGATCATCGCCATTTTTATTATCCTGGTGGCTTGCATCAACTTCATGAATCTTTCTACCGCCAACGCAACCCGCAGATTACAGGAAATCGGCATCAAAAAAGTATTTGGTGCTAAACGAACTCGCCTAGCTCGTCAGTATCTACTAGAATCCATACTTTTATCTTTTTTTGCCCTGATTACGGCGCTCTTCTTAGTGGCTATTCTATTGCCTCAATTCAGTCAAATTATTGATGTGCCTTTAAGTTTTCAGATGGGAAGGACTGAGATTGTTTTTCTTTTAATTTTGATGTTGGTAACGGGCTTATTAGCAGGAAGTTATCCAGCTTTATATCTGTCAAAATTCGAACCATTAAAAATACTTAAGGGCAAAATGACCTTTAATATTGGAGGATTATGGGTTCGAAATGTACTGGTCGTTTTTCAATTTTTTATTTCGATTGTATTGATTTCTTCTGTCTTAGTGATCTACCAGCAAATTGAATATTTGCAAACCAAAAGTCTAGGTTACGATAAGGAAAATATCATTTCTTTTCCAATAGAGGGTGCCCTAGTTGGAAATGAACAACGTTTTTTGGATGCACTTAAAGATATTGTCGGTGTAAAATATGCTTCTACTATGTGGGGAGAATTACCTGGTCGTACCAGTAACTCATCTGGTTTTAGCTGGCCAGGGCAGGACCCCAAAGACAGGGAAACGCGCTTTTCCTTTATAGAGGGCGGCTACGATATGATTTCGCTATTAGATGTAAAATTAAAGGCTGGAAGAGTCCTTTCGAAAGATTTCGGTACGGATGACAAATCTGCTATTGTTTTTAATGAAACTGCGATTAAAACTTTAGGGATAGAAGGAGATCCTATTGGCCAAAAAGTGGGCGTCAAAGGCGAACGGACAATTGTTGGTGTTGTTGAAGATTTTCACCTGGCCACTCTAGCTGAGGAAATTGACCCAGGTTTTTTTATCATCAGTACGGGAAATAACTTCATTGTGAAAATGGAAGCTGGTTCCGAAAGAAACACCATAAGCAGAATTGCAGACATCTACAAAACCTACAACAAAACTTATCCCTTCGAATATTCTTTCTTGGATGATCGCTACCAGCAACTATATGCTGCGGAAGAACGGGTTGGTAAACTGGCTCGATATTTTGCTGGACTGGCAATTCTAATTTCCTGCCTAGGTCTATTTGGTTTAGCCACTTTTTCAGCAGAAAGACAACGTAAAGAAATTAGTATTCGTAAAGTACTTGGACAACCCGCTTGGCAAGTGGCAACCATGCTATCTGGTAAGTTTACCCGCTTAGTACTGATTGCAATT
Source organism: uncultured Saprospirales bacterium (assembly GCA_964021975.1). Taxonomy (GTDB): domain Bacteria; phylum Bacteroidota; class Bacteroidia; order Chitinophagales; family Saprospiraceae; genus DATFKA01. The sequence goes on from CAXIDD010000161.1 coordinate 4,707, forward strand.
CTTATCGGTCTTCCAGTTTCCTATTACTTCAGTCAGCAGTGGTTAACAAATTTTGCTTACCACGCACCACTACAATTTTGGTGGTTTTTGACGGCTGGTTTAATAGCTATTCTAGTGGCTGTTGTTACTGTTGGTGTCAAAGCTTTACAGGCTGCTCATAAAAACCCCATTGATGGTTTGCGAGAAGAATAAGTAAGCTTAGCTATCCGAAGTTTAAAACTTCGGATAGCTAAAGGCGCCAGTGTTCCATTATCCAATATTCAAGACTGTTTTAGCTATAGACCTGTTACTTTATTATCATTTTTTGCTACCTTCAATCCACTATAGATAGCAGAAAACAAACAAAATGAACTTTGAAAAAGCACATCTCTTAAAAGCAAAAACCAGAGATGATTTAATTGAAATTGCTAAAAAAGAAGGTATTCCCATCCGGAAAACACTAAAAAAGCTTCAGTACGAAGCCGAATTAGCCATACTTCAATCTGAGTTGGTCACACTTAAAAAATGGATCTCAGATCACAAAATGAGGGTTATGATTATCTTCGAGGGTAGAGATGCCGCTGGCAAAGGAGGCGCCATCAAACGCTTTAAGCAGCACCTCAGTCCACGTAGTTCGCGCGTAGTAGCGCTTACTAAGCCAACAGAAGTGGAGAAAGGGCAATGGTACTTCCGCCGTTACATCCAAGTATTACCTAATCCAGGAGAACTGGTGTTTTTTGACCGGAGCTGGTATAATCGAGCGGTTGTAGAGCCAGTCATGGGCTTCTGTACCAAAGAACAATATCATCAGTTTATGGGGCAAGTCCCAGATTTTGAACATTTGCTTTATGAAGATAATCTAAAGGTGATTAAGTTCTGGTTTTCTATATCTAAAGAAGAACAAAAGAAACGCTTTGATTCTCGTTTAGACAATCCGCTTAAGCGTTGGAAATTCAGCCCCGTAGATATGGAGGGGCAAAAGTTGTGGGACAAATACACGCATTATAAAGAGGAAATGTTCACCAAAACTCATACCAATTTTAGCCCCTGGATTATAGTGAAGGCCAATGATAAAAAAAGAGCTCGTTTAGAAAGTATGCGGTATGTATTATCCCAATTTAATTATGAAGGGAAAGGGACTTCTGGCATTAATCTCCAGCCAGACCCCAATGTAGTCATGCGCTACCATCGTAGTAGCATTCAAGTTGATATTTAAAATAGGATTATGTCTAAAAAGAAAATTACCTCAGCGCAATTGAAAATGCTCAACTCTAAACAGGGCTTACATGCGCTCTTGAAAAATAAAAACTTAGATTTAAATCAAGTAATTGAGGAAATTACCTACACGACCGCAATCAGAAAGGAGCAAGAAAAATTAATCCAATTGCAGCAGTGGGTCATCGAAAATGATCAAAAAGTGGTCATCCTCTTTGAAGGACGTGATGCTGCTGGGAAAGGAGGAGCTATCCAGAAAATTACCGAATACATTAATCCAAGGCACTTCCGAGTGGTTGCTCTAAATATTCCAAGTGAAGATGAAAGTAAGCAATGGTTTTTCCAACGCTATATCAAAAAATTACCCAAGCCAGGAGAAATTGTGTTCTTTGATCGGAGCTGGTACAACCGAGCCGTTGTAGAGCCCGTTAATGACTTTTGTACCAAAGCCCAGTACAAGACTTTTATGTCGCAGGTCAATGAATTCGAAAAAATGTTGGTCCAATCGAATACCCATTTAATTAAACTCTACTTCAGTATTGATAAAAAAGAGCAGGCCCGGCGTTTCGAAGCCATCAAAAAGAACCCACTGACTCGTTGGGAAATGTCTGCCGTTGATGAGCAAGCTCAAGCTTTGTGGGACAAGTATACCAAGTTTGAGAAGCGCATGTTTGAACATACCAATACAGAGGGAGCACCTTGGGTAATTATTGATGGAAATAATAAGGATAAGGCACGGCTGGAGGCGATTGAGTATATTTTGAAGGTGATTCCTTATGCCTAAACTGAAACCTTGAAAAATAAAAATTTATGATGAGACTTAATTTTTCTTTTATTGCTTTCTTTTTGGTTCTAAATGATTTCATTTGGTCATGTTGCTAAAGAGCACCAAAAGCAAACAAAATCATTCGTTTAAAATTTTCAGTATATCGATAACCTCTAGCAGCTCTTTTGATAAACTGAATTTTGGAATTCATCCCCTCTAACAATCCATTGGTAACTTTGGATTCTACGAAATTGATGATTCCATTAAAGTGTTTAAAAATGGATTTGCAAAGGCGATCCATCTTGAATAAATCTTTGGTTCGATCAGTCCAATAACATAAAAAAGCAGCCGCTTTTTGGCAATTAGGCTGTATCCAAAGTTGATCCAATTCCTTGAGGTGATATTCAAGTAATTGCTTATCGATGCTTTTTGACTTCCACAAGGGCTTGAAGTATCGATTAATCAACTGGACTACATGAAAACGGTCAAAGGTCATCCTAGCATTGGAAAAGTGCTCTTGAACACCAGAAATAAAAGCAGGTGACATATCTAAAGAGAACTCTTTTGTTTGCTCAATAGATTTACCTAACTGGCGTAGTTCAGTAGCATAATTTTCAATGACTTGAGAAGATCGACCATCCTGTATATCAAGGATTTGTCCATTTTCTAAATTGACAAAAAGGCTAATGTAAGCATGTCCTTTTTTAGTAGATGTTTCATCTACACCTACTTTTTGAGCAGCTTGCGCTTCTTTTTGTTCATAAGCATCTAAGGTATAGGCATCATAGAGCGTTTTAACTCTTTGAGGGTAGAGATTAAAGAATTTCGCAGTTGTGGTTTGACAATTAGTCAAGCGCAATAAATCTAAAATCGTCTGCTCAAAAAGTAGGGTAAACCCACTGCCTTTACGAGACCAGGGAACTTCTAAAACTGAAGTTTTTCCCGTTCGCGTATCCTTGAAAACAGGCAAATGAGCCTTGATATAACAAGGGTATTGAAACATACTTAAATGCCGCCAAGTTTTTTCATAGTACGAATGCCTACTATGAAACTTACTAGGCCGATAGCTCGAATCAATTTCGATGATAAAGGTGATACTGGAGGTCTTTCCATCCAATTCTTCTTTTTCAACAGCTCTCAAACTAAAGGGATGATCTAAGCCTAAGGATTCTATAAATAAAGCATGTAACTGATCCATCTTTTTGAATCTAAGTTCTTGCTATATGTTTTTATAACCAAATGAAATCACTTTGTACCAATCAAAAAGATTTGGCTTTCTTAGATTAAGGCTCGAAACTTTGGATTAAGCACCAAAACCCGTATTAACTATAGCCATTGTTGTGCGTTCGTTTTTTGCAGTCGATGAATTGCTTTATTCTTTTAATTACGTAGTAACCTTCCACATAATGCCAAATTTGTCAATGCAATTACCATAATAAGATTCCCAGAATGTAACGTGCATAGGCAATGTTTTTTGTCCCCCTTTGGAAAGTTCGTTATATAGCCTGTCAGCTTCATCTTTACCCTCTGTATGAATTATTAGACCAAAGTTGCTAAATCCTTTTGACTCTTCATATCCTTCAGTATAGTCAGCTCCATTCAAACTTGTTTCTTCACTAATATCTAAAGTGACGTGCATTATTTTATTTTCGTTAGTTTCTTGGAAAATGTGTCTGTCTTGTTTTGGAACATCTTTATAGCGTCCAATGTATGAGACCTTTTTTCCAAAAACTCCTTCATAAAAATTGAAGGCTTCTTCACAATTACCATTAAAATAAAGGTATGGATTCATTCTTGCCATAGAGCTTATTTTAGAATATTATTTAATTTTTCTATCAATGTGTAAATACTGACTAACGTTTAGTATATGAAGCGTGGCGACCGAAGGGAGCTATGATCTCATATACATTGTTGTGCTTTCGTTATTTATTCAATCACTTTGAATAATTTTGTCCAATTCGCCTGAAGAATTTTATCATTGTGAATTAATTTCTTGATCTATTAAAACTATAATGTCGTCAATGGTATCAGACAATGCCGAATAGCGTCGATTTAAAGCTCTCAAACCTCTGAACTTATATTGTAGCGGATGTAATAATTGATCATCTGAACGGCTTAGAAGGTAATAATGACTAGCCGTCCCATCATTGCTCTCAATCACTTCATATAAATCCATACAATCTTCACAAGTGCTGGTGTACCCAGTATTAGTCTCTAAATATGGTCTTATGACTTTATTATCGTGTTCTTCTAAAAGTGCTTCTGACCAGGCTACTCTTTCAAGATGTAACTGATAAAAATCTGTTATTTCTTTTCTTAATTTAGTATTGGAAATTATGGTAATTCCTTCCGATCGTATAGCCTCATATGCACTTAATTTAGGAAATAGAATAGCTGTTTCAGTGGCAAATCTTTTGGGTATTTTGTAAGGGTCAGTATTCGAAATCCGGTCAGCTAAAACGGCTTTAAATAAAGCATTGGTAGAATCGCGTAGCTCAGGTATTTTTGCGATATCAGTAAGTAGATCATTCTTGGTCTCTAATAGATCGTCTTTTAATTCAATTAAAAGCTTGAGTTCTTTCTCTCCCGCTTTTCTTTGTTCATTCCAGTTATTGACTTGCAATGCCAATAAGATACCGATCATAACAAGTAGGATTTCTCCAGCTGCATAAATTAGATACTTACTGAACTTGTTTCCCAAGAGCAATTTCTGCCTAATCTTTCTAAAGAATTTAATCATTGGTTGTTTTGGTTTGTCCTAATGAAGCACTACGAACGGTTTATGTAGCTGCCGTAGACGCAGCGAAGCTAAGCGGATATGGCCGGCTACATTTTGTTGGTGGAGGTCTTTCACTAAGGCAACAATTCATTATCTTCTTTCTTATTATTGATATTAAATCCACTAGGAATGTTGTTATTAATAAAATTATCTAACTTTTCTAAGTTTATATCCTTCAAATTTAAGAAAACAGATAACATTCCGCAACCAATATCCACCCCTACTAAGTTGGGAACTACTTTATCATCTATCTTCATTGTAGTTCCAATTACACATCCTGCACCTGC
>CAXIDD010000162.1:0-9692 GCA_964021975.1 uncultured Saprospirales bacterium
CGTGATGATTTTGGCTATGAACGACCGCAAACAAAGCCAGCAATACGAAACTTCCATTAAAGCCTATAAGGCTTTATTAGCCCAATTGAGTGTACCTCGGTTTTTGGTAGCTGGAGATACCAGCCAAGTGATTGGTAAGACCTTGAATTATGGCCAAGATACACTACAAGTTCAAAATCAATTTTTACTCAATGAGGTATCGCAGAATACCAAGGCACGTGCCCTCGTCAATGTTTTAATTGACACCTTACAAATCAATACGCCTGATGTAGATACGCTAGATGCGACATATTTAGTAGCGCGTAGTGATGGCTACTTAGATGGCGAAAAACGCCGGATTCCCATCATTAAAAGAGGTTTGACTGCACCGGAAGGTACTTTTCTTAAAGTCAAATCGGATACCACGATTTTCTTGCAGGATTTCCAACCAGGAACACCAGTCCTCTTACGCGTAGATATTGGCCGACAGAACACTTTGCAAAACAGCATCGACTACCTGAAGGACTACCAATACGAATGTAACGAGCAAATGGCCTCCAAGCTCATCGCACATCTAATCGATCAGCAACTGAAGGGAGATGAGAATGTATCGGCAAAGAGCGACCGAGCTGTTCGCAGATTGGTCAAAATCCTGACCAATAATCAAAACGCAGAAGGTGGCTGGGGCTGGTGGAATCGCTCTGGCACAAGTACCTGGATCAGTAAACATGTACGCGAAGCTTTAGCAATGGCTGAACAAGCTGGTTATCCGCCCAATAGTACGCTGAAAAGTATTCGAGATAAGGACCTGCGTGTATTTGATTTAGAAACAGATACCATTCCAGCGTACTTGCTTGGTCATTTGGAGTATCTTCATTTACTAGATGAAAAGGTAGACTTTCCACGTTATCTGGAAGTTATCAAAAATACCAATCTCCTTTCCTTTTCGCAGCAACTACAATGGTGGCGATTGAGCCAAGATCTTGGGTTAACCATAGACTTGACTGCTTTGGAAAAATATTTACAAAAAGATGCTTTCGGAAATACCTTTTTTACGGAGGAAACTTCAAATCTTTACCGTTGGCTACCAGACCAAAGTACCTTACAGAACACTTTGACTGTCATAGAGTTGCTGCATCAGGATAGCAGTCGAGCGGACTTAGTCTCCTCCAGCATTGACTATCTATTGAAGCAACGTCTTTATTGGAATACCTATGATCGGGCACGATTTCTAAAGATTGTTGGCCCAATTGTGGCACAAGAGATGAATGCTTCAGAAACGCCACAAGTATTGATCAAGGGAGGAGAAGTGAAGGATTATCCCTTCAAAGAAGGCCTCAGTCAAGAAGATAGTTTACGTATTGAAAAGCGTGGGCCGGCACCCGTTTACCTTTCTTTGACGCAGGATTATTACCAAGAAGATCCACAACCCAAGACAGACTTATTTACGGTAAGTACAACCTTTAAAGACAGCTTGAAACATCTATCGGCTGGTGATCCAACAGAGTTGTTGATCACCTTGGATGTTCATCAAGAAGCCGACTATGTTTGGGTTAAAGTACCCATCCCAGCGGCTTGTTCGTACAATGGTAAACCTAGCGCAGGGTACCCAATTAATCACGTGGAATATTATAAGGATCACGCCATCTACTACTTCAACCGTTTAGCAATTGGTCAATACAAAATGAGTATTCCGTTACAGCCGAGATATGCAGGGAATTATCAATTGAATCCAGCGCAGGCGGCATTGATGTATTTCCCGGTATTATCTGGTAACAATGCTGCTAAGCGAGTAAAAGTCAATTAATCTTTCCTCGCTTCCTGTTTGGCTTTAAAAGCTTCATAACGCTTTCGATAAGCTGCCATTTGCTCATCAGTCATATCTTTTGCGTATCTGTTTGCTATGGTTATTTGTTCTGGAACTTCTTCCGGAGCTTGATCTACGAATACATTGGTGCCATCTTTTTTCTTGTTGAGCTCAAAGGCATCGTAGAGTTTTCCAGTAGTGGTGTAAGCCTCATAGCGGAGTTGATCACCATCAACATGAATCAATTGGTAGAGTTGTGTATTCGACGCGACGCGTGTAAGCCAGTCTGCAAAGTTCAGCCTATACATTTTTGGACCACTAACAGATACAACATAAATGGGGCCTTTATCTTTGTGTTTCTCCCCAAAAGAAAGGTTGTAGCCCCGGCCGTAAGTATGATCATGACCTTGCAGAACTAGATCTACACCATATTTTTCGAAAATTGGTTGGATTTGTTTTTCCAACTCTGGATTTTCCCTACCAGCAGCAGTAGAGTAGATAGGGTGGTGTTGCATTACGACGGTCCAGCGGTGCGGATTGGTAGATAATACTTCTGTCAGCCATTCTTTTTGTAAGACCATCTCATCTGGATAGCTGATCATGGATTGGGTATTTAAAGCTATAAATCGGACGCCTTGGTAATCAAAATAATAGACCGTTTCCTGTAATTGAGAGGGACCGTTTTTGGGAAAAGTAAAGGTTGGCTTCCAGTGATCAGATAGAATAGGGTCCCTTTTTTTATTTCGTGGATATTCGTGGTTTCCAGGAACAGCCATCTGCGTTTTTGTTCCTGTGATCCAACCTGCAGCGTAGAACCATTCCCCCCATTCTTCATCTCGTTTGGCAACGTTCACCAGGTCTCCTGCGTGCAGCATGAAATCCATTTCTGGCATTGTGCTGTAAGCTTGTCGGACACAGCGAGACCAAAAAGATTTTAGGTTATTCTGTGCGTCTCCAAAATAGGCAAATGAAAAAGGGGCAATTTCATCTTTGGCTGTTTTGAAATGGAACCATTCACTAAAGCCAAATTCACTACCTACCCGATAGGCATACATCCGATCTGGCTCTAATTCTTTAAAGGTCGTAGAGTGAAAATGGGCTTTATTATTATTAGTGGTTAATACGCTGGTGCGAGCATAGCAGGTATCTACCTTTAGCGCAAAATCTGGACTAGCCTCTGCTAATGCTATTTCCCCCCAGGCTAATTTTACGTTTACATCTGTTCTCCAAGTAACGGACTGAGTCCTGGCAGGATCTTCAGACCAACTTAAGACAATCCGATCTGGAATAGGACTTGGCGCATAAGGTTTGGTCTGAGCAAGCATCAAAGTAGTCAATAAGCAGTAAGCAAGTACTAGGATATATTTTCTCATTATTGGAATTATCAAGCCAGGTAAAGAAGCCATGCGAGTGACTTCAAATGTAAAAATAAATTTTTCTAGCTTATTCATCAATTATTTAGTTCCCCTTAGGTCTTTTCCAGCGGATAGGTGCAGCAGGCTCCGGTTTTAGCTCAATGCCTTCGGTTTTCAATAGCCGGAGGGCTTCTTGCACCGCTTTTTCTAGCTGTGGGTCACCTCCTTTAGCCTGTTGGGCTGGGTTTTGAATAACTTCAATATCTGGTGCTACACCAGTGCCTTCAACGGCCCATTCTCCATTGGCATCAAAGAAACCACCTCGTGGAGCAACCATACGACCACCATCGATGAACGGCGGGGTATCCCAGGTGCCGACTAAGCCACCCCAGGTACGCGTTCCAACTAATGGCCCTACCTTACGATCTTTAAACATATAAGGTAAAAGGTCTCCACCAGAACCAGCACGCTCGTTAATGATCATAACTTTAGGTCCCCAAATTCCTGCGATCGGAGTGGTCCATGGCTTTTTGTCACCGGCTTTACTGTTGAAATAACCGTACAAAGGACGGGCCATGATATCCACCATATAATCTGCCGCGGATCCACCACCATTGTTACGCTCATCTATAACCACCCCTTTTTTATCTTGTTGAGAGAAGTAGTAGCGGTTAAAAGAGCTATATCCATTTCCGCTGGTATTTGGAACGTAAACGTAGGCAATTTTCCCTCCAGAAAGTTGGTCCACTTTTCGACGATTTCCTTCTATCCAATCATAAGTACGCAGACCTCCTTCGTTACGGATTGGTAAAACGGTAATCAATCTGGAACCCTCCATTTGAGGGCTATTATTGACTCTAAGTTGTACTTGTCGACCAGCAGTGCCTTCCAAAGCTGCATAAATGTTGGAGCTGCTGGTAATGGCATGGCCGTCAATTTCTAAAATGTAATCGTTGACACTGACTTCCATACCTGGACGCGATAAGGGAGCTTGGAGGTTTGGATTCCAGCTTTCTCCATTAAAGATTTTTTTAATTCGGTAATAACCATTTTCGACAGCTAAATCTGCTCCCAATAAACCAATATTGATAAAGTCTACATCCGGAAAGTCTCCACCACTGGTGTAAGAGTGACCAACGGCTACTTCACCACCCAAAATATCAATGATGTAGTTGAGGTCTGTCCGGTGACGTACATGTTTGACCCAAGGCTGGTACCATTCGTAGACTTGATCCCAAGGAGCACCGTGTACATTGTCAACGTAGAGGAAATCTCTTTGGTAGCGCCAGCCTTCTCTGAAGATTTGCTGCCACTCTTCAGCTGGATTGATTTTTAGTCTTAAGTTGGTGTTGATCTTTCCATCTCCAATTTTTGCTTTCGGACTTGCCGCTTTGACAATCCCCCATGTACTACCACTGTTGTAAAGCAATTGCTTTCGGTCATGGGAAACTATCGCATCGCTAATCCCACTCATGAAGGGAGTAGACTTACGATCCTTGATATTATAGCGATGTAGGGTTAAACCTCTTTGATTAGGAATGGCTTCAGCGTAGAAAACCTGCCCAGCTGGTCCGGCTTCTAAGCCAACATAATTGCGTGGTGGTACGGATATGGGTAAAATACGCTGTTGGATATTATCAAAATTGATCACCACACTATCTGTACGCATGGCTTCTTTTTCTTCTTTTTCGGTACTTTCTTCGTCACTTTGGGGCGCAAAAGGATCCGGAAGGTTGGTATCCAATACGACCATATATAAACTCCGGGTGACGGACATATCATAAGAACTCATGTCTAACCATCCTGTGTTTAAGCCATAGTCGGTACTGGCTAGGAAATATAGGTACTTCCCATTATGATCCCAGACGGGGGTGATGGCATCAGCCATACCATCTGTGATTTGATGAACCTGCTTTGTTTCCGTGTCATAAATTTTGATGGCTTTAAAGGAATTGTCCAGTTGGCGAGGATAGGCAATATAGCGCCCGTCAGGGGACCAAACAGGATTCATGGTCCGGTTGGGATGAGCGAAACGATCGGTATCAACTAAGTTGATTTCATCCGTTTCCACATTGACCACAAAAATATTATAGTCGGTATCCGAAAATGCGATATGGATGCCATCAGCAGACCAGGTTGGTTGGAAATAGAAGGTAGGTTTACCTAAGGCCGGCATTTTCTTTTTGACATTCCCATTCTGATCTCCAATGACTAATTGATATTCGCCACTTTCGTCAGAGAACCAAGCTACCTGGTCTCCTTTTGGTGACCAAACGGGAGCCCGATCTGCGGTACCGGATGATTGCGTGAGATTTCGCCAGTTGCCCTTTTCTTTGGGTACTGTGAAAATTTCGCCCCGGTATTCGAAGATAGCTCTTTGGCCAGTAGGAGAGAGGCGAGCATTGGTTAAGCGCGCGCTAGAGACATCCTCCCAGCGTGGACGGGACCAATCGATGTCTCCTTTGACATCGATACGGAGTTGTTTACTCTTTTTAGTTTTGGTATCTAATAGGTGTAGATAGCCACCTTGCTCATAGACAATATCCGTTCCAAAAGCATCATGACTTTTAATGTCAAAGTCTTTGTGGAATGTTATTTGTTCAACGGTTTCTTTGCGGGTATCGTATTTCCAGATATTACTGGCGTAATCCCTTTCGGAAAGGAAATAAACGTTTTTCCCAACCCATATTGGATCTAGATGTCTTTCTTTATCGGTTTGCGGCGTTCTTTTCAAGGCCAGCGTTTTACGATCAATGATCCAAATAGGCATGGCTTGGCCACCTCTATAATTACGCCATTCAGGGTCCCAAAAGGTAATTGGGGTATAAGCCATCATTTTTCCATCCGGCGAGATCTCTCCAAAAGCAGAACGAGGCGCTTCTAATGGTTTTGGCCAGGGTTCGTCCAGGGCAATTTGATAAAGCCGATTGGTTAGGGTAGGGCGGCTAGTACGTCCGGATCGGAAAACGATGGCTTTTCCATCGGGTGTCCATCCTTGTACCGCATCAGTACCTGGATGCCAGGTCATACGTCTAGGGGCGCCACCGGCGGTAGGCATGACATAGACGTCTCGGTTCCCATCATATTGGGCCGTAAAAGCAATCATCTTACCATTGGGCGAGAAGTGTGGATTACTTTCTGTACCTACATCTGTAGTCAGACGACGAGCTTGGCCACCATCTTTGGCTACCAACCATAAATCATCCGCATAAACAAAGACAATTTCAGTAGCACTTAAGCTGGGTTGCCTGAGTAGCTGGGTACCTTGTGCAGTTGTAGTTATTGAAAATAAAAACAAAGCGAATACAAAAGAGACTAATGGTTTATGGTAGGACATGTTGATCGAGTTTTCTAATAAGTAAAAGGCCACTTAATCGTTACTTAAGTGGACCTAGTAATATTTTTTATTTTCCTGTTGCAAAGACATTTCTAATAATCCGTTTACTTTCTAGCTCCTTGAAGAAGAAATCTAGCCGTTTACGGATGGCCTTACTGTCTTTTTTAGTGAGGTGCTGATCGGCTTCTAGCGCTGCATAAACAGCATCTTTTTTAGATAGGAAATAGTTAGCTGTTGATTGGGCTTCCTCTTCGGTAACATCTTTGCCTAAAAAGCAGGGTTCCTGGACGTTTTTAATGCCTCTGGAAATATCTGGCACGGCATAGTTGGTGCCCACCATACCAGAATAATCAAAATCATAAGGAATTGGCATAAACTTATCTTGTCCTGATGTACTGAAAAAAGACCATTTTAAGATAAGCATCTCGGTCTATTAATCGGTCTGAGATACGGCCTTTACCAGGTGGAATTCTACTTTCAAGTCTGGCGCAAAATTCTCTTTCTTCTTCGATTAAGAAGCCAAAAAGTTCTTGGGTTTTTCCTTTTTTATCAATCAAGTTCAGTTTGATAAGTTTAGTTTGATAGCTGATTGGCCCAATCGGTTGATGCATTTGGTAGATAAGATTCTCTTTTAATAAGTAGGAGAGGCCTTGCTTGCTAGATTGGCATTGGATAACCATTTTGACTTGGTTAAGCGTGTCAAAACCTAGCTTTTTAAGGGCTTTTTTCTTCATCTTTAGTTTGACAGGTGGGAAATAGCAAACTTCTTTACGGATGTTTCCGCGAGAACGAATCTTGGCGGCCATCTCAATGGTTTCGCCTTCTAAGCCATTGAAGGTGATCGAAGCGCCTTGATAGTTTTCCTTTCGTTTATCTTTAATCAGCTTTTTTACGTCGGTTTCAATGGTTAGAGTTGGTACTTCAGTTTGTTGGGCAAAATGCTGAAAAAAACTGATGGGTACTTCGTTGCTTGTTTGTCCACATAAGAGGTTTTGAAAACCAAATAAGGAAAGACAGAGTACTAGGGTGAAAAGGTGTTTTCGCATAGCGTGGAAGGTTTTGTAAAGTAAGTAAGGGCGAATTTATTCGCCGAAAACTCGGCATATATAAGGTAGTAGATTAATAAATTCGCTGCTGTCAATTGCAAAATATTAAAATAGCTACAGATTTCAAACAACAATTAAGGTATTCAGAATCTATACTTATAGTTTTATTCGTTCCCCCTGGACGGTTCCTCGATAAAAATCACCACGATCAACAATCAAAATTTCGCCTCGTTTCCCAAACTTAATACTGGAATCGACTCCAATAATTTTATTTCCGAATAAACTGACGATTGCCTCGTGAGAAGTATGTCCGACGATAATGTGTTTTTTGCCTAATTTTTTAAGTATACCATCTGCATTTCGTTTAGAGACTTGTTCTTTATCAAAATACCCTCGGTACCAGAGTGGGCCATCAAGAGTACCCAGGAAATCAAGTAAACTGCTATCTTGATCAATTGCATCTGGCTCCATATCAATGGACTTTTGCCCAAGGCGATTAATGGTTTTCAGGGAGTTGGTTTTTTGGAGTAGTAATTCTGAAAAACCACCATGCACAAAGGCCATATCGTTGATAGTAATGGCTAAAGGTCTAGACCTCAACCAAGCTCCTAAGTAACTATCCTTATTGAATAGTTCATTAAGCGGGGTTTGCATAATTGCCATGGTGTAGCGATACTTTTTATGAACATACCGAAGGTCCCCGGTAAGTATCATTAGCTCATGATTGCCTAATAGAACGTGGACGCGCCCACCGGATTTTGGAGCTTGTTTTTCTAGTTTATGAAAAAACCAAAGCAATTCGGTCACTTGATCGCCACGATCAAAAATATCTCCTACCAAGACTAAATGACCATTGCCAAAGATCCAATTGTTATTTTCATCAATAATTCGGTTTTCGCGTAAGAGTTTTAAAGTGACTAAATACTGTCCATGGACATCACTCAGCGCAACAATCGGACCATTAGTGGTAAAATTAATCTCTTCTTGTCGGACGGGCCGATTTTCTAAATCCTCAAAATGTAAGTCAAAATCAGGGCTGAGGCCTTTTGGTAAATCAATGTCTTCTCCTATGTTGAAAGTCCGTTCTTGGAGTTGATTGTTTTCCATCCATTTGGCAACTACTCCATGATCTTTATAAAATAGGTAAGGGCCATCACTGAAAACAGGCTTAGATGGCTTGGTTTGTGCATCTAAGATAGAAAAGCTGGTCCAGGTTAAGAGGAGGATGAGTGGAAATATTATCTTTTTGGACATGTACGATTCCTGGTTTTAATAATGAATTTTACTACCGTTCAGTAACTTATCTTAGTTAGGCCGCAGCGAATTTATCCACCGACAAGTTTACGACTGTCAAAATTACTTCGGCGAATGAATTCACGGCTACATTCAAACAGCTTCTAAGATGCTAACCGGTTAATATTTTAGTGAATATGGGTTTTTCTAGGATGGGAAAAAATTAATTTCAGACCAATCCCAGTATCTTTTAGAGGAAAGGAATGCAAGGTCTTGCATTCCTTTCTAATTTTAAACAGTGTTTTAGCCTTTTGGTTTTTTAGAATTGAAAATCAAGGAATCTGGAATTCTAAAAGGCATATTCGTTTAATTTCAAGTTCTAAACTAATTTCAAGTTCTTCAAGTAAGTGGCACCTACTTTTGCCGCTTCTAAAGGTGTGGTGTTATCATAACGCTCCTGCTCTAAAATGTAGTACTCCATTCCTTGTTCTTTTGCTACTTTAAGGATTTTTGCATAATCGATATCCCCGGTACCTAAAGTGGTGGAAGTATCTCCTTTCCCAGTAGGCGTCCCCTTGATTCGATCTTTTACGTGGCATAATTTGAAACGGTTTGGATACTTCTTCAAATACTCAATTGGATCCACTCCTGCAACCACTACCCAGTACATGTCCAACTCAAAATCAGTGGTATCTGGATTGACATTTTCCATTAAGTAGTCCTGTGGTATGATGCCATCTAAAGCTTCAAAAGTGTATTCATGGTTATGATAAGCAAAGCGGATACCATTCTTTTTACAAATGTCTCCACAGGCATTGAATTGATCGACTATCCGCTTCCAGTCATCCATGGTTTTTTGAGCTCCAATGTATGGGCAGATAAGACATTTGTAAAAAGAATGGTATCCGCTTTGCTTATCATAACCATGAATACAC
>CAXIDD010000163.1:0-9589 GCA_964021975.1 uncultured Saprospirales bacterium
CTTCAAACACTACAGGCTATTTGAAAAAAGTTACTTTAAAGAAGATATAGATTGATTGGATAAAAAATATAAAGCCATGGCCAGTACAAGTTTTCGTGACCTAATCGACTCAGATACACCGGTAGTTGTAGATTTTTATGCAGATTGGTGCGGTCCCTGCAAAATGCAAGGCCCTATTTTAAGTCAATTGAAGCAATCGGCAGGAGATCAAGTCCGGATTGTCAAAATTGACATTGATAAAAACCAGCAGCTCTCTACTAAATTAGGTGTTAGCAGTATTCCAACCATTATGATTTTCCAAAACGGAGAATTGAAGTGGCAAGGTGTCGGTGTACAAACCAAACAAATCCTTCAAGATCAAATCCAAAACTTAGTAGAGCTTTAAAAAGCTGGTTGATTTCTGGTTTGCTTTGTTAGAATAAGTATATTTGTTCCTTTCTCAAGGAACCTGTTCAAATTATGGTAGACCAACTCACACCAGGAATCATTCTCCTCATTATTGCTGCCTATTTTTTGGTACTCATTTCGATTTCTTACCTCACTAGTAAGAATGCCGACAATGACACTTTTTTCATAGGAGGACGTAAGTCTCCCTGGATATTGGTAGCCATAGGTATGGTTGGGGCTTCTCTTTCTGGCGTTACTTTTATTTCTATTCCCGGAGTTATTGGTGCAGGAGGGCTGAATCAGTCTTTCTCCTATATGCAGATGGTATTTGGCTATTTATTAGGCTATTTTTTCATAGCCAATGTCTTATTGCCCTTGTATTACCGAATGCAACTCACCTCCATTTACGCCTATTTAGGGGAGCGACTAGGCGTACAGGCCTATAAAATAGGGTCTGTATTTTTCTTACTCTCCCGAACCGTTGGTGCCTCTCTGAGGCTCTACCTGGTAGCAATCGTTCTTCATGGCTTTGTTTTGGGACCTTTTGGTGTATCCTTTGCTATGACCGTCATCGTTACGATTCTATTGATTTGGATTTATACTTTCCGTGGAGGTATCAAGACCATTGTATGGACGGATACCTTACAGACTATTTTTATGCTTTCTGCAGTCATCCTCACCATTATTTCGATTAGTAAAGCGATGGGGGTTTCTGTCTCTGAAATTCCTGCCTTGATCCGTGGCAGTGAATACAGTCAACTTTTTTATTTTGATGGCGGCTGGAATGATCCCAATAATTTTTTCAAACAGTTTATCAGTGGTGCTTTAATCACTATTGTGATGACTGGTCTGGATCAGGATATGATGCAAAAAAACTTAAGTTGTAAAAGTTTGGGGGATGCTCAAAAGAATATGTACACCTTCAGTTTTATTTTGATTTTTGCTAATTTACTTTTCATTGCACTCGGAGCACTTCTTTATATTTACATGGGTGATGTAGCGCCTGAAATCATGGCCAATCATCCAGATTTAGCAACTAATCCTGATCAAGTTTTTCCACAAATTGCTTTACAATATTTACCCCCATTTGTAGGTATCGTCTTTATTTTAGGGCTCATTGCGGCGGCTTATTCCAGCGCAGATTCTGCTTTAACCGCCCTGACTACTTCCTTTTGTATCGATTTTTTAGATTTTGAAAAAAGAGCAGATCCTCCACAGGTGCTCAAACGTATCCGCTTTGGTGTACACTTAGGTTTTTCCATTGTGTTGCTGATCCTGATTCTTTTATTTAAAGCCTATGGGAATAAAGCAGTGATCAATGAACTATTTGTTTGGGCAGGTCTGACCTATGGCCCTTTATTGGGCTTGTTCGCTTTTGGCATGTTTACCAAACTAAAAGTCAAAGGTTCTTTGGTTATTCCAATTTGTGTCGCAGCCCCGATTATTTCATTTTTTGTCAATAAATATTCTGCGCAACTATTAGGTGGCTTCCAGTTTGGTTCCTTATTGATTCTATTCAATGGAGTTTTGACCTTTTTGTTGTTGTTCTTAATATCAAAAAAGAAGGAAACACCATCAGTCTAAAATCAAAGCCGCTATAAGAAGATGGTTTGTAGTTTTTTGTACCTTGCGGCCTAATTTGAGTTTTAATAAAAGGTGAAGTCAATTTCATAAGTTGACAATCCGCCTATTTAGCGCTTAATCTAACTTTATGATGTCTAAAAAATTAGCAGCCATTACGGGTGTTCATGCTTGGGTTCCGGATTACGTATTAACCAATAAGGAATTAGAAACCATGGTAGAGACCAATGACGAATGGATCACCACTCGTACTGGAATTAAAGAAAGAAGAATCCTTAAGGGAAAAGATCAAGGTACTTCGGTAATCGGCATTAATGCTGTAAAAGGTCTTTTAGAAAAGACCAATACCAAGCCAGAAGAAATAGAATTAGTCATTTGTGCAACGGTTACTGGGGATATGATTTTTCCTGATACAGCCAACTTAGTAGCTGCTGCAACAGGAATGAAAAATGCTTTTTGCTTTGATTTGAATGCAGCTTGTTCTGGCTTTTTATACGCTTTAACTACCGGTGCCAAATACATAGAATCGGGTATGTACAAAAAAGTCATTGTAATCGGAGCCGATAAAATGTCTTCTATTATTGACTATTCAGATCGGACTACTTGTATTATTTTTGGTGACGGTGGTGGTGCTGTATTATTAGAGCCCAGTGAAGATGGCCACGGGGTAGTAGATTCCTTGCACAAGTCAGATGGCAGTGGTGCACAGTTTTTGCACCTCAAAGCAGGTGGTTCTCGTCGGCCCTCTAGTATCGAGACCGTAGTCAATCAAGAGCATTACGTATTTCAGAATGGACGGCCTGTATTTAAAGCAGCGGTTTCTGGTATGTCTGATGTAGTCGGTAAGGTGATGCAACGTAATGGACTTCATACAGACGATGTTCGGTGGCTCGTACCGCACCAAGCCAACAAACGTATTATTGAGACTGTTGCTAAAATGGCAGATTTCCCAATGGACCGAATTATGATCAATATTCATAAATACGGAAATACGACAGCTGGAACTTTGCCACTCTGTTTATTTGAATACGAAAATCAATTACAAAAAGGGGACAATATAATCCTGACTGCCTTTGGAGGTGGTTTTACTTGGGGTGCTATTTACATCAAATGGGCCTATGATAGTCAGTAATATTCATATGCAAGTCATACCTATTAAATAGAAAGTCAAAGCATTAAGTCTATAAAAGCTATTTTTCTTATCTTTGCCCCGCTTTTTGAAACCGAAGTTGTTTAAAACAACTTCATCATAAAAATAAGTTTATCATGGCTAGTAGTTCTGATATTAAAAATGGACTGTGCATGGAGTACAACCACGATATTTTCCAGGTGGTTGAATTTTTGCACGTGAAACCCGGGAAAGGAGCCGCATTCGTGCGGACCAAATTAAAAAGCCTTACGACAGGAAGAGTATTGGACAATACCTTTCCTGCTGGTCATAAAATCGTTGAAGTTCGCGTAGAACGCCGGAAGTTTCAGTACCTTTATAAGGATGACATGGGATATCATTTCATGAATAATGAAACGTATGATCAAGTAACTTTTCAAGAAGAGTTATTACCCAGTTATCAACTACTTAAAGAAGGTATGAATATTGATGTGCTTTACCACGCACAAAAAGAAATACCTCTAACCGTAGAGATGGCACAGTATGTCGAACTGGAAATCACTTACACAGAGCCTGGCATAAAAGGAGATACAGCAACCAATGCCACAAAACCTGCTACGGTTGAAACTGGAGCAGAAGTGAGAGTACCTTTATTTATTAATCAAGGGGATGTGATCAAAATCGATACAGCCTCTTGTAGTTATGTGGAACGTGTAAAAAAGTAACCTATGAATCTGAAAGAAGTACAAGAATTGCTCAAACAAATCAGCAAACTGGAGCTTGCTGAGTTTAAAATGAAAACAGAAAACCTAGAGCTTTCTGTTCGTACTAAGCATTATGAAAAAGGCCGCCCTCAAGTAATTGCGGCACCTGCGCCTATTCAGATGCCAGCTGCTCCAGCTGCTCCTGTAGCCCCCGCAGCTCCAGTAGCACCTGCAGCACCTGAAAGCACAAAAGCACCAAGTCCTACTCCTGCTGCTCCTGCTGCAGAGTACCTGGAGATTAAATCTCCAATCGTAGGTACTTTCTACCGCTCTCCTTCTCCTGAAAAAGGACCTTTCTTAAAGGTAGGAGATCAAGTAAAAGCTGGAGATGTGGTTTGTATCGTAGAAGCGATGAAACTGTTTAATGAAATTGAATCCGAAGTCAGTGGTACGGTTGTTAAAGTTGTCACAGAAGATGCACAGCCAGTAGAGTATGACCAAGTATTATTCTTGGTTGATCCTAACTAACTACTGCTTTATCAATGAAATGGCGCCTGATTAGGTGCCTTTTTTAAACTAAGTATTAAGCCTAACGATATGTTTAAAAAGATATTGATCGCTAATCGTGGAGAGATTGCGCTTCGAGTTATTCGTACAGCCCGAGAAATGGGAATTAAAACAGTAGCTGTTTATTCTACTGCTGATCGAGAAAGCCTACACGTACGCTTTGCTGATGAAGCCGTATGTATTGGACCTCCAGCTTCTAAAGATTCCTATCTGAGCATTCCAAAAATCATGGCAGCCGTTGAAATCACCAACGCAGACGCCATCCATCCTGGTTATGGTTTCCTTTCGGAAAATGCTGACTTTGCTGAAGTTTGTGCTGAATACGGCATCAAATTTATTGGCCCAACACCAGGCCAGATTCGTCAGATGGGAGATAAAATCACAGCCAAAGATACCATGGTCAAAGCAGGTGTACCTGTTGTACCTGGCTCTGATGGTCTGGTCAAAGACGTTAAGCACGGTCTTCAAAATGCAGAAGAAATTGGCTACCCTGTAATCATCAAAGCAACCGCTGGTGGTGGAGGAAAAGGGATGCGGATTATCTGGAAACCAGAAGACTTTGAAGACAACTGGAATAAGGCCCGTCAAGAGGCTGCTGCTTCTTTTGGTAATGATGGTATTTATATAGAAAAATTCATTGAAGAGCCCCGCCATATTGAATTCCAGATTGCTGGTGATCAATACGGCAAAGTCGTTCACCTTTCTGAAAGAGACTGCTCCATCCAAAGAAGACACCAAAAACTAGTCGAAGAATGTCCTTCTCCATTTATGACCCCCGAGCTCCGGGAAAAAATGGGAAAATCAGCCGTCCTAGCTGGTGAATACATCAATTATGAAGGTGTCGGTACCGTAGAATTCCTGGTAGATAAATACCGGAACTACTATTTCATGGAAATGAACACTCGGATTCAGGTAGAACATCCTGTAACAGAGGAAGTCATAGACCATGATTTAATCAAAGAACAAATAAAAATCGCTGCGGGAGAACCCATCACTGGTGGTAACTATATCCCTCAGGCACACGCCATTGAGTGTCGGATTAATGCGGAAGATCCTTTCCATGATTTCCGTCCAAGTCCAGGTAATATTACTTCTTTCCATAGCTCTAAAGGCTTGGGTGTACGGGTAGATACAGCTGTTTATGCAGGCTATACCATACCGCCTTATTATGATTCTATGGTCGCTAAGATTATTTGTCGAGCACCGACTCGGGAAGAATGTATCACCAAAATGGAACGAGCCTTGGATGAATTCATTATTGAGGGCGTTAAGACAACTGTTCCTTTCCACCAGCGTTTAATGAAGGATGAAAGGTTCAGGTCAGGTAATTTTCATACTGGCTTCCTGAACGACTTTGATTTGACTGAATAGAAGTTGCCTTGAGGTTTCTGCTAAAGGCGAGAAACCTCAAGATAACTTTAACGTAAAGCACTTGAATGACAAGCTTCTGGCGATTAATGAAATACTTGCGCAACTACCAATGGTACGTTGCGCTTGCTGTATTAAGTAACATCCTTACGGCCGTTTTCACCTTTCTGAGTATTCCGCTCATTAAGCCTTTCCTGGATATTCTTTTTGAACGAGAGGCCGTAAATTTAGACCCTGTAGTCTTCTCCTTTAGTACCGCAAGTGACTTTTTTAAATATCGAACGGCACTATTCATCGAACAACAAGGTAAGGAACAGGCATTGATCATTGTTTGTATAGCGATTATCAGTATCTTTTTATTGAAAAATGTTTTTCGGTACCTAGCTATGTTTTTTATGGCCCCCGTACGCAACGGAATCATCCGAGATCTACGTAAACAGCTTTTTGATAAAATATTAGCGCTGCCTCTGGCCTATTTTTCGGAAGAGCGGAAAGGAGACCTAATGTCGCGTTCTACCTCTGATGTTCAAGAAATAGAATGGAGTATACTCAATGTCTTAGAGGCTGTTTTTCGAGAACCACTGATCATGATTGGGGCGCTAATTTTCATGTTTGCTACCAGTGTTTCCCTGAGCCTTTTTGTTTTTATTCTCATCATCTTTACGGGCGTTGTGATTGGAGGGATAGGTAAGACCCTACGCAAACCGTCGGGCCAAGCACAGAGTAAATTAGGTGAGTTGGTCAGTATCATTGAAGAAGCACTTTCTGGGCTACGCATCATCAAGGGGTTTAATGCAGAAAGCTACCAAAAAGAAAAATTTGCTGCAGAAAATAACCAATACCGCTGGACTTTAACCAAACTGCTCTGGCGGAGAGACTTGGCGTCCCCTCTTTCTGAATTCCTGGGTATTACAACAGTAGCCGTCCTACTTTGGTACGGCTCTAAACAAGTTTTCTCCGAGACCAATTCGTTAGATGCGGGTACCTTTATCAGTTTCATTTATGCCTTCTACATGGTCATTGATCCGGCAAAATCTTTTTCCAAAGCCTTTTATAATATTCAGAAAGGAATCGCCGCCTTGACTCGTGTAGAAGCAGTACTCGATGCGGAGAATGAAATAGTTGATCCTATTGAGCCACTACCCTTTCAAACTTTTCAAGATAAAATTGAATACAAATCTGTACAGTTCGCCTACAAATCTAGCGAGGGACCTGTCCTTCATAATATAGACTTAACGATAGAAAAAGGAAAATCGGTGGCTCTAGTTGGTAGTTCTGGAGCCGGAAAATCTACTCTCGTGGATTTATTGCCACGCTTCTATGATGTCCAGGAAGGACAAATCCTGATTGATGGGCAAGATATCCGAAATTTTAAGTTAAAAGACTTGCGCCACCACATGGGGATTGTATCTCAAGAAGCCATTTTATTCAATGATACCATTTATAATAACATTGTTTTTGGTCTGGAAGGTGTCAGTCCAGCCGAAGTAGAAAACGCAGCTCGAATTGCCAATGCGCACGAGTTTATTATGGCAGCCGAACAAGGTTACCAAACCGTAATTGGTGATCGGGGGAATAAATTAAGCGGTGGCCAGCGTCAACGCTTGACTATTGCGCGAGCTATTTTGAAAAATCCACCAATCTTGATTTTAGATGAAGCGACTTCAGCTCTAGACTCGGAATCTGAAAAACTAGTTCAAGAAGCATTGCTTTACCTAATGAAGGAAAGAACTTCCATTGTAATTGCACACCGATTGTCCACCATTCAGCATGCCGATAAAATAATTGTCATGAAAAACGGTTTGATAATTGAGCAAGGCAACCATGAGCAGCTTTTGGAACAGAAAGGGGAATACAGCAAATTGGTGGCATTGCAAAGTATGTAAGTTCTACTTATCAATTTTTTATTATTTTGAGCGCAAAAGCGGCCTTCTATGAAGTTTATTTGTCTCCTTCCATTAATTTTACTTTCGGTAAGTTTGTCTGGCCAAGCTCAGGTTAAAAACCTCAGCTTGCCACAAGAAGGAGATGCCGTCCTGTTTTTTGTTGACCAGTTGCCTGCTAGTATAGATCCTGGAAAAGCAGGAAGTGCCCAGCGTTGGAACTTTATGACCTTACTCTCTCCTTTCATCAGACGCAGTGTCTATACCAATAGTGAAACCACCGGACTTCAATCCGTTTTTAAAGAAAGTGACCTTAGTAGGAAAATTGATGAAGGTACCGACGCTTTTTACCTTAAAGAAGATGGGGATTTGCTCTTAGCTGGCTTTGCAGGCATGGACCCATTCGGCTTAGGTGTGCGAAATATCTATGCCTATGACAAGCCCTTAGTCGAACAACGCCAGAATGTACAATTTGGGGACGGTAGCAATACCAAAACCAGTATGACAACTACCTTTACACTTAATGATTTGCCCAATAAGATCCGTCAGCTTTTACCAGTAACACCAGACAGCATAAGACTTAAAATGACGACCCAAAGAATAGATGAGGTAGATGCCTGGGGTAATATGCTGATGCCCGGTGGTTTTTTTGATGTATTACGTGAAAAGCGGAGTGAAGCCAGAAATCTACGCATTGAGACCAAAATTGGATCTTTACCTTGGCAAGACATTACCAATACGCTACCTGCTAATGATATCTTTGGTAACCATGTCTTTTTATCCTACTATTTCTATGCCGAAGAATTTAACGAAGCGCTGGTCAAGATTTTCATGAAGGCAGATAATAAAGGCGTAGACAAAGTAATCTATCGTGCTAATATTGTTGATCAGCCCATTCAAGACGTGGGCGCTATCAGACCAGGTGTATATGCTTTTCCAAACCCAGCCATTGTTAATGCCCGTTTTGAGTTTACCAGCCTACCTCCAGACCGATACCGTTTATCCATCAAAAATGTCCTAAGTGAAGAAATCTGGGCCGAAGAATTCTATATACAAGGCAATGACTTGAAAAAAGTAGATGTTTCTTTCCTAGCTAAAGGCACCTACCTCTATTCCCTCACCAACTCTAAAGGCAAAATTTTGAGTACGAAGCGTTTGGTGATTATTCGTCCGTAGGTAGATGTTGTTTCCTATTTAGTTAACAATACTGTAGGATTGGAAAGTGAAAGGATGCTTTGCTGATGCTAACTGCTTTCTGCCAGCGAATAATTTATAAACAGAATTTGCAGAATCATACTTGCCTCGATGTTGATGGCTTTACTTCAAAAACTGCCTAGGTTAAGCGTAGATCACATCTACATCTTCAGCGATAATCCAAAATCTGTTTGGCGAATAGCAGGTGCAGAAAAACAAAATATTATTCTATCATCCTTCTTTTTGACCATATCATTATTTTTATTCCACAAATTTCTCCTACCTTAGGAACTAAGAAGTTATTTGAATCTACCTGCAGTAGACAGGTTTGGCTTTTGAAAATCATCAATAACAAATTCGAAGTGTTTAATTCAAATAGCTTCTTAGAATTATGAAACTTAATTGACTAAAACAAATGGCGCAATACGATTACAATTATAACATCGATGCCAAGAAGAACATGACCTATGACGCTATCGTCATAGGCTCCGGAATGAGTGGTGGCTGGGCCGCCAAAGAACTCTGTGAAGCTGGCATGAAGACACTGGTACTCGAACGAGGGAAAATTATCCAACACATCAAGGATTATCCCTTTATGAATAAAGAATCCTGGGACCTGGATTTACGCGGCGGCCTCACTCCAGAAGACCGTAAAAAACACTATAAAGCCATCCGTACCAATTGGATTGGTGCCAATAATAAAGATCAATACGCCAACGACGAGGAAAATCCTTACACGGAAGTTAAACCATTTATGTGGCTGCGTTCCCACCAAATGGGGGGGCGCTCCCAATTGT
>CAXIDD010000164.1:0-9583 GCA_964021975.1 uncultured Saprospirales bacterium
TTTCTCAACTATACTTATGGTACTAATGGACTCCCAACGCCTAAACCTACTGTTGTCAACCTGATTGACGAAGAAATCATAAAAGCAGATTTAGAGGAAGCTAAAGCAATGGAGCCAGACTACATCATCGTCATCATGCACTGGGGCAATGAATACCAAATTAATGAAAATAAGGACCAGGATGCATTGGCTAAGAAAATACTCACTTGGGGAGGCGACCTCATTATTGGAGCCCATCCACACGTGGTACAACCCGTAAAAAAAATCAGCGTTACCCGCCCTGATAAAAGTACACATCAGGGACTTGTAGCTTACTCCTTGGGTAATTTTGTTTCTGGTCAACGGAAAGAATTAACCGACTTAGGCTTAATCGTAGAGGTAGAATTAGAAAAAAACCTGACAACCAATCAGACTAAGCTTAGAGATCACCATTACATTCCTGTTTTCCGACATATTGAGACCAACTCAAAAGGCAAAAAGAACTATCGGGTATTACCCGTTAGCTATTTTGATGACTTAGCGCCAAAAACTAGTTTTATGAGTGCTGCAACTTACAATAAGATGCAAGCCACTAGCAAAAAGATTAGAAATCATCTCAAAAAATTCGATAGTAAAGAGAGAAGTGTAATTTTGCCCAAACAACTAACCGAAAACTAATGCTGGTATCTGCGATTGTAGCCGTTGCAAAAAATAGAGTTATAGGAAGAGACAATGACATTCCTTGGTATTTGTCTACAGACTTGAAGTTCTTTAAAAGAACTACGCTAGAGCACCATGTCATCATGGGCCGTAAATCTTTTCAGTCCATCGGCAAACCGCTACCTAAGCGGACTAATATTATAATCACTACCAATCCTTTTTTTATTGCCTCGGGCTGTATCACTACTCACTCCATTGAAGAAGCATTAGAAACGGCCTACGATAATGGAGAAGAAGAAGTTTTTATTATTGGTGGTGCCCAAATTTATGAATTGAGCTTACCCTATTTGGATAAACTTTATTACACGGAAGTGGATGCTGAGCCTGAAGGAGATGTCCTTTTCCCAGACTTGAATTGGTCTGAATGGAAGTTACTTTCTAGCAAATCTTTCACCAAGGGAGAAAAAGATGACCACGACTTTAAGATCAAAGTCTTTGAAAAAATCAATACAGAAGATTAAGTGATTTTTATGGCCGTAAGCCTCGCTTCCCGAGCCTCATGGTTTTCACCACCCCATAATCATCATTGATTAGGCTCACTAAGTACATTCCATCTGGGAGATAATTCACATCATAACGGACACCTGGATAAACACGAAATGCTCCAACTTGACGACCAATCAAATTGACAATGGACACGCGATCAATGTTTTCCGTTTGGGTCAATTGAAAATAATCTGTAGCTGGATTTGGATAGATTCGAATATCTTGTTGGCGTATTTTTTCTAAAGTATTAACTACCAATCCGGTTACTTCTACCTCAAAATTAGCGGTCTCAATAATACTATCTGGCTGATTAGCTAGCGCAAAATCAAGGACGAATTTCCCAGTCCCGCTTGTATTCATTGGATTGATATATACAGAAATTTTCACAGAGTCATTGGCCGGAATCAACACAGGTGCATCTAACTCTAAAAGTGAATCGATATTTGAATAGACAAGCGGCACATAGCAATCATTAGGGTCGCAAACTTGAGTTTCCCAAGCAGCTGGACGCTCCAATTCAAAGCGTTCCCAACGTAAGGCAATCGTCGAATCTGTATTATTGATAAGAGTTACGGTAGGTTCTTGTAGCAGCAGTTCTTTACTTAAATCTACCCTCAACACCCCTTGATAGGTTCCCGGAGAGACAGTAATTGGGCTTTGCCCAAAAAGCGTCGTTACAAAAAATAAAAGTATGAAAATAGGTAATGTCTGCTTCATATTAACTGGTTTAGCTGTCTAGTAATTACTTTCGGTAACAGCTTAGGGTCGTACTAAATCTAAAAATATGATTAAAAATAAGGTATAATCAATGGCAAATCAAGAAATAGCCCCGCATTAATGGGACTTTAACTTATACCCGACAGCCCTTGATTTTAATACCTTACCTAAATACGGACCTATTAACTATGTCGTAACTCGGACAGCCGTTTTGAATTGTATAGCTTTACTTTGGTAAAATTAATTCTACCTTATTCTACCTTCTAATCGTATAAACCTATATCTATGCACATCGTCATCCTGGGGAATGGTATCAGCGGCATTACAGCTGCTCGTTACATCCGCAAATTAAGTGATCATGAAATTACGGTGATCTCAGCCGAATCTGATTACTTTTTCTCCCGCACTGCTTTAATGTATATCTATATGGGCCATATGCGCCTAGAAGATACCCAACCCTACGAGGAATGGTTTTGGGATAAAAATCGTATTCAACTTAAAAAAGCCTGGATAAAAACGGTTGACTTTTCACAGAAATCCTTAAAAACAGCCAAAGGAGATAACATCAGCTATGATAAATTGATCTTAGCTGTTGGTTCGAAATCTAATAAATTTGGTTGGCCCGGCCAAGACTTGGAGCGTGTTGGAGGACTTTATACCTTGCAAGATCTATCCGCAATGGAAACTGCCTCCCAGGCTGGCATCCAGCGCGCTGTAATAGTGGGTGGTGGATTGATTGGCATCGAGATGGCAGAGATGTTTCATTCGCGGCACATTCCTGTTACCATGCTGGTGCGGGAAGCCAGCTACTGGAACAATGTCTTGCCCGCTGAGGAATCCGCCATGATCAATCGACACATCGAGGAGCATGGAATAGACCTTCGCTTAGGCGCAGAGCTCCAAGAAGTAATTGATGATGGACAGGGGAAGGCTTCTGCGGTCATAACTAAAGATGGCGAAAGAATTGATTGCGAGTATGTAGGTTTAACCGCAGGCGTTAGCCCCAATACCAACTTTTTGAAAGATACCGGTTTAGAAATGCAAAAAGGTATTTTAGTAGATGAGCATTTGCAAACTAATGTAGAAGATGTATACGCCATTGGTGATTGTGCCCAGTTGCGCACGCCTCAGCCCGGCCGCAGAGCAATCGAAGCGGTCTGGTATACCGGTAAAATGATGGGAGAAGTAGCCGCTTACAATATCTGTGGCCAAGCGATAAAATATGATCCAGGTACTTGGTTCAACTCCGCCAAATTTCTAGATATTGAATACCAGGTTTACGGTGATGTACAAGCGAATCCCCCCGCAGAGCAACAAGCACTTTATTGGGAGCATTCGGATGGCAAAAAAAGTATTCGCATCGTTTATGATCAGGCTTCAAAAGAAGTGGTTGGTTTCAACTTAATGGGCGTTCGGTATAGGCATGAAGTATGTGAGAAATGGATTGAAGATAAAACCTCCATCGAAGACGTTTTGCAAAATTTGGCTCTAGCTAATTTTGATCCAGAATTTTACAAAAAATTCGAAACAGCAGTCATTGCCAAGTATAATAAGCAAAGCGGCGGCAACCTTCAGTTGAAGAAAAAACGTGGCCTGAAAAGTGTCTTGCAGTTTTTGAGTGCTTAAGCTCTTTCCTTTTTTAACTAGTTAATACACAAATAATAATTATATGAATCAGATTGATCCAAGTATGTCTCTGGCTAGTCCACGTGCACACGTCAATATGAATATACGAGAAAAAATAGGCGCTGCTTTAAGTGGAATTGGCGTTCTCATTCTTTTTATAAGTCTTTTTAATGTTGGTTTTGCAGAACAAAAGGCCCTTTTCTTAGGGCTTTCGATGGGCAGTATGGCTGTCGGTACTTTAATTTATGCCTGGGGAAGATATGGAGGCAGACCAGAAGGAATTAAGAACAACGGTGTTTGGTTTAGATCGATGACCAACTTAGGTATTGTGGGGTGGATAGCGGGCGTTATTTTGACTGCTTTTTATGTCTTATTATACTGGTATCCTGTTTATTTGGGACTGGGTGTAGATGGTGGGGAGAACACTGGGGTAATTGCTCTTTTTGATCCCTTAAGTAGAGCCTTGAGTGGTAACCCTGCTAGCCAATGGTTCATGTATGGTGCCTTATATACCCTTGCTATTCTAGCGATGGGTTTGAAGTTTATTTGGAAGTACCGGCACAATAAATATCAAATTTTCCGGACTATTTCCGTGATGTTTTTCCAAACAGGTTTTGCTTTTTTAATACCGGAGTTCCTGGCCAAACTTAACGGAGACCTACCTTACAATGACTTCAAAAACATGTGGCCACTGAACTACTATTTCTTTGACGGCTACCGCATTGAAGGTTATACCTCAAATGGTTCGTTTGGCTTATTTATGTTGATTTTTGGTGTAGCCATGGTCTTTATCATTTCACCTATTTTGACTTATTACTATGGAAAACGTTGGTACTGTTCCTGGGTTTGTGGCTGTGGAGGCTTGGCCGAAACGGCGGGCGATCCTTACCGTCATTTATCAGATAAGTCACTAAAAGCTTGGAAAATTGAGCGGTGGATGATTCACTTAGTCCTAGTTTTTGCGGTCTTGATGACCGTTGGCGTCATTTATGGCTATTTGCATAATAATCCAAATGGCTATTGGGTCACCAAAGAGATCTTCCTTGGAATTGTGGCTTTGACTTTTGGAGGACTTGCTTTGGTAGTTTGGTTAAAACCTAGCTTTATTGAAAGTTTAGAACGAAAGGTAAAAATTGCGATCCTCGCTATTCTTGTTGGTATCGTAGTATTCACGCTACTAGCCTATGTAACGGGAAATTCAAATGTTTTCTTTATTGACAATTACCAAATGCGGTCTTGGTATGGATTTTTAATTGGTGCTGCATTTTCCGGTGTAGTTGGGGTTGGGTTCTACCCATTATTAGGAAGCAGAGTTTGGTGCCGCTTTGGTTGTCCAATGGCTGCGATTCTAGGTATTCAACAACGCTTTTTTAGCCGCTTCCGGATTACGACCAATGGTAGTCAATGTATCTCTTGTGGGAATTGCTCAACGTATTGTGAAATGGGGATTGATGTCCGTTCTTATGCACAAAAGGGACAAGACATTGTCCGCGCTTCTTGTGTAGGTTGCGGCATTTGTGCAGCAGTTTGCCCCAGAGGCGTTTTAAAATTAGAAAATGGCGCTTCTGATATCAAAACACGTACGGATGAATTAAGAGCGATCCATATTGGAGAAAATGGTGTACAATTGATGGATTAATCGCATCGATAGCCATTCCGGTAGAAAAAATTAAATTTCCCGTGAGGAAAAAATCATATTAGTCGGGTAAAATAGCACCCGATGTCACCAATTATTGAGACACATGCGCTTTCCTTTCAATATGGGAAACAGCGTATTTTAAAAGATATTAACCTTTCCGTCCCAGAAAACAGTATTTATGGTTTTCTGGGACCCAATGGTGCTGGTAAATCTACCACCATCAAGGTTTTACTCGGTCTTTTACGCGTACCCCAAAAAACAGCTTTCCTTTTTGGAAAAGACATTCGTCAAAAAAGAATTGAGATTCTATCCAGGATTGGCAACTTGATTGAGACCCCTTCTATTTATGGTCACCTCACTGCCTTTGACAACCTCAAAATCATGCACACCTTGTATCCAAGCGCCAAATCTCGAATTGAGGAGGTGCTTGAATTAATAGGTTTAAGTCACGCTGCCCACAAGAAAGTTAAGCATTTTTCAATGGGCATGAAGCAACGCCTCGGCATTGGACTCGCGCTTTTCCACGACCCAGACTTATTGGTTTTAGACGAGCCCGTTAATGGTCTAGACCCTAGCGGAATTCACGAAATACGTCAGTTGTTATTACAGTTACAAGCTAGTGGGAAAACCATTTTTATTTCCAGTCACTTACTTTCTGAAATTGAGAAGACCTGCTCCCATTTAGGAATTATAAAAAATGGCTCCGTCATCTTTCAAGGTAAAATGGACGAATTGCAATCTGGTAATCGGCGCTTGGTCAAGTTAAAACTCAATGATCCAGCAAAAGGCTTGAGTTTATTACCCGAGTATTTAAAACAGGAAGCTTCCGTTGAGGAGCAATTCCTACACGTAGATATTCGGGATGATCAGCATTTTCAAAAAATGATTCAACAACTTATCGAGGGAGGCCTGGAGCTCTATGATATTGAGCGCCATTCTCCTAGCCTTGAAAGCTTATTTATGGATCTGACAAAAAACTAGAGTTGACGAAAAATGTTTGCTCATTTTTGTCCCTCTCCACCTTGAATCTTAATTATCATTAATTCCTAAACCATGTCCATTTCCTTTATACAAGTTTTAAAAGCAGAGTTTCAAAAAACTAAAAATATTTGGGGGCTGACCCTCTCCTTACTTGGTCCTCTTGCGGTTCTTTTGATTTTGATCATAGGCTTCATCAATCAAGCAGAAACAGCCACTAATGAAGTGAACCCTTGGATCAATTTTGCAAAGTATACCTTTCAGTTTTTCTTCTTCCTTTATCCGCTTTTCGCAGCTTTAGCCGCTTTTTTATTGAGTAATATTGAGCATAAAAACCGAGGATTTAAACAAATATTCACTTTGCCGGCACCCAAGATTTATTTTTATGGAAGCAAGGTGTTGATTTTATTATTTTGGATATTTTCTTCTATCGTATTTGCTGGTATTGTGCTGTATTTAAGTGGTCAACTACTAGGCTGGATTGTGCCAGCTTATGGTTTTCATGAGTACAATATAGTGCCAGCTTCCTACGTGTTTTTAGTGCGCTTATACATCACCTTACTCAGTATTATTGCTATCCACTTTTTTCTGAGTTTATACTGGGACAACTTTATTGTCACCGTAGGATCCGCTGTTTTTTTACTGATTTTAGGGCTGATCATGTATGGAAATTGGAAATATGCCTACCTTTTCCCATACAGTTATTCTATCCAACATTGGATGGAATACAATCAAGGGAATACACAAATATGGACCCGAGAAAGTTGGATTAGCTTGTTTTACGCGCTTACTTTCTTTAGTGCCGGTTATTTATTAATTTCAAAGAAAAATATTACATAGAGACGCAATGCATTGCGTCTCTTAAAAATTGCTACAACCATGAATGCACACGAAATTGACTATCAAATTTTTGGAGAAGAAATGCAATTCGTAGAGATCGAATTGGATCCTTTAGAAACGGTGATTGCCGAAGCTGGCAGTTTTATGATGATGGAAGACGGCGTTGAGATGGCCACCATTTTTGGTGATGGTACGGCACCACAACAAGGTCTTTGGGGCAAAGTCCTTTCCGCAGGTAAACGTATGCTAACCGGCGAAAGTCTTTTTATGACGGCCTTTACACACAATGGAAATGGCAAGCGTAAAGTATCTTTTGCATCGCCTTATCCAGGTCGAATTATTCCGATTGATTTATCCGAGCAAGAAGGAAAAGTAATCTGCCAGAAAGATGCTTTCTTATGTGCTGCTAAAGGGGTATCGGTAGGAATTGAATTCTCCCGAAAACTAGGCCGAGGCTTCTTTGGTGGTGAGGGCTTCATTATGCAAAAAGTAGAAGGAGATGGCCTCGCTTTTTTACATGCGGGCGGTACGGTTGTAAAGCGTCGTTTAGAGTTAGGGGAGCGGCTGCGCATCGATACTGGATGCCTAGTTGGTTTCACCAAAGATGTCCACTATGATATCGAGATGGTCAAAGGTGTACGCAACGTTATTTTCGGTGGCGAAGGCTTCTTCTACGCAACGCTTGAGGGCCCAGGTTCGGTTTGGATTCAATCCTTACCCTTTAGTAGAATGGCAGACCGCGTTATTCGTGCTACCAAGCACTACGGCTCCGGCGGTGGCAAAGGCGAGGGCAGTATTCTAGGTGGATTGGGAGATATTTTAGATGGGGATGGTTGGTAAAAATATTATGATTCCTATTGCACTCTACTGTGGTTTTCCAAAAAACGCTTCGCAACCCCAAGTGGTCTAAAACTACCCCGTTTTTTATCTACATGGTGTTCCATTCGTTCTAATATATTGACCAGCATACGCAGGGCATCTAAGATGTAGGTGCCCTTATTCAGCATCACACATTCTGCGCGTACGGCCATGGCCGCATCCGTAATTTCACTACGGGTAGCCAGGCCTTTTTTGGCCAAACTTTCTAATACTTGGGTCGCCCAAATATTGGGCAAATGGGCGGCTTCACAAATCCATAGAATTTCTTCTTGAACTTCAGCGATACGTTCATAACCTAGCTCTACGGCCAAATCACCGCGGGCAATCATCACTCCGGCTTTGGAGGAACGCATAGCAGCCAACAACAAAGCTGGTAAATTATCAAAAGCCTCTTTGTTTTCTATTTTCAAGACAATCCCCATGTCAGAACGTTTCAGACGTTCCAACTCCGACTGTAACTGATGGACATCCGCTACAGTGCGTACAAAAGAATAACCTACGATATCACCATGTTCGGCAATAAAAGGCAAATAAGTAAAGTCGTTTTCTGTCAAAGAAGGTACCTTCAACTGCGTATCTGGAAAATTAATGCCTTTCTGTGGGCGCAAACGTGTGCCTTTAACAGCTGCTTGGGTAATCTCTACAAAGATCCCAAATTCATCTTTAGTGCTTACAACGCCACCGATTTTACCATCATCAAAGTAAATACGAGCCCCTTGCTGTACATTTTGTAATACTTCTGGTAAGGTTATCCCGATCATGGCAATTAATTCTTCGGGAGCTGTTTCTTTGGTAAAAGGTAAATTCGAACGGTCTTTTCCAAGCCAAAGTAGATCTCCTTTAAATAGTCGAACGCTTTCTTTTTTGCCCCGTCTTTTTTTCTTTAGTATATGTGTTTTTTCAAAAACCGTTCGCAGCTTTGGTCCGGCTAAATCAAAATAGATTTTGCAAAGTTTACCCGTTTTTTGTTCGGCCGTTCGGATGTGTTGAATCATTTTTGCCCAAACTTGAGGACTATCATGGCTAGTATTAATCCTGGCGATGGTCATCCCATTTTTTAGCAACAATTCGGTCAAACTAGGATCTTCGGCTGCCTCTTGCGGCATAGTCACCATAATCCAGGAACGTTTTTGTGACTTGCCATCGTGTCCAAACAATTGGACTGCATTTTCTTGTAATTTTCTTTTGGAAGTCCGATAAGTAAAGGGTGTCTGAATGATTAGCTCTTCCTGTGGTGAAGGGCCTTCATCTAATGCAGCTAGCAGTTTTTCAATACCTAGTAAATTATGTAAAATATAGCCTTCTGCATGCGCAAAAGAAGAGATGGACAATTCAGATAATTGTTCTTGTAGGTGCCTTAGATCAACAGACCTTAAGGCCATATAATGAATCAGATTACGGGCACTATCCCGGTTGCGGGGATGTACTTGTCGGATGGCTTCGATAGATTGATTTTCAGCTTGTAGAAGCGCCGCTCGTAATTGCTGAACATCAATGTGGGTTTGCTGAGTAGGAAGATTGCCCGTATACATAATGAATTTTGCATCCTAATGTATACGGTTTACAATCGTTTGCCAATTAATAAAATCACCAATTATTGGCACATTTTATCGTAAGCCATCACCAGACAAACCGGTTTTTGTAGAAGTAGGAACAGATATTAAAGAAGGTGACGTTCTTTGTGTTATTGAAGCTATGAAACTATTTAATGAGATAGAA
>CAXIDD010000165.1:0-9533 GCA_964021975.1 uncultured Saprospirales bacterium
AGGGGTCCAGTTGCAACAATTATTGTAACTACAGGAACTCTTAAAAAAGGCGACGCAGTTTGTCGAGGAACGATTACTCCCTTTAGAAGCGGATACCGTTTTGAAAGAAGATTTAGCCAACCTCAACCCCAACTGGAAAGAATGGCAGTTAGATCCAAGGTTGGAAGCCTTAAAAGAAGAAGCTAAAAGCCAAGGCCTCTGGAATTTATTCCTGCCTGATCTAGGTCTATCCAATTTGGATTATGCCCCTATCGCTGAAGCCACCGGCCGGTGCTTACTAGCTCCTGAAATATTCAATTGCAACGCACCCGATACGGGCAACATGGAAGTGCTCTGGAAATATGGCTCCGATGCCCAAAAAGCGGAATGGCTCCAACCTTTACTAGAAGGCAAAATCCGCTCCGCTTTCTGTATGACCGAGCCTCAAGTAGCTTCGAGTGATGCCACCAATATGGAAGCTAGTATCATTGAACAAGGCGATCAGATCGTCTTAAATGGCCGAAAATGGTGGAGTACCGGGATTGGACATCCAGATTGTAAAGTCGTCATTTTTATGGGCCTCTCTAATCCAGAATCCCACAAACACGCCCGCCACTCGATGGTATTGGTGCCAATGGATACGCCAGGTGTAACTGTAGAACGCATGCTTCCCGTTTTTGGAAATTACGACCCACCGTATGGTCACGGTGAGGTAAGTTTCACAAATGTTGTGCTACCAAAAAGTGCGGTAATCGCAGGACTTGGTCGAGGGTTTGAAATCGCACAGGGAAGATTAGGTCCTGGGCGTATCCATCACTGTATGCGCCTATTGGGTGCAGCCGAACGTGCCTTAGAACTCATGATAAAGCGAGGTTTGAATCGGGAAGCTTTTGGTCGGCCCCTACTCAAGCTAGGTGGAAATGTTGATAAAATTGCCCGTGCCCGTATGGAGATTGACATGGCTAGATTATTAGTTATGAAAACGGCCTGGCTTCTTGATAATCATGGTGTAATGAGTGCCATCAGTGAGGTATCTCAAATCAAAGCGATTATACCAGAAATTGCCTGCCGCATCATTGACGATGCCATGCAATTACACGGAGGCATGGGTGTTAGTCAAGATACCACCTTGGCAGCCATGTATGCTTACGCTAGAATCCTCCGTCTTGCCGATGGTCCCGATGAAGTACACCGAGCATTGGTTACTAGACTTGAAATTCGTAAATACCGCTCCTAAATTATGAGTAAAAACATCCTGGATCGTCCCGGGCGCGTGCGCAAGGGCGAAGAAATAGATCCTCAAAAAATTACGGAGTACCTGCAATCAGTAATTACTGATCTAGAAGGTGTCCCGCAAATCAAACAGTTCAAAGGTGGCGCATCCAATCTAACCTATCGATTGGATTTTGCAGATCGTTCCTACATTTTACGTCGTCCCCCGATTGGTAAAAAAGCCAAAGGTGCCCATAATATGCATCGGGAATTTGATGTCATGCAGAAACTAAAACCACACTATAAGGGCGTACCCGAGATGATTACGTATTGTGGTGATTCTGAGGTAATAGGCACAGAGTTTTACGTCATGGAGCAAATCAAAGGTATGATTCCTAGGGCGAATTTACCGAAGGCCCTCCAGCCCAGTACCGCCGACGTACGCCAAATGTGTATCGCCGCCATTGATAAATTAGTAGAGCTCCATCAGATTGATTATCAGGAAGCTGGATTCTCTGATTATTACAAAGGTCCTGGTTATGTTTCCAGGCAAATCCTGGGTTGGTCTAAGCGCTATGTGAATGCTCGGACGCCCGATGTACCAGACTACAATTATGTTATGGACTGGCTAAAAGCCGAAATGCCGGAAGATTTAAAGCCTTGTATCATTCACAATGATTTTCGTTTTGATAACCTTGTATATGCCCCACAAGATCTAACACAAATCAACGGTGTGTTGGATTGGGAAATGGCCACCGTAGGGGATCCTATGATGGACTTAGGAGGTAGCCTAGCTTATTGGATCGAAGCAAATGATCCCTATTGCTGGCGCTTACTAAGGAGACAACCGACTCATTTACCAGGAATGCTCTCCAGAGATCAACTAGTAGATTATTATTTAGAAAAGATGTCTTTTTCCGTCGATCGTAAGAAATATTACTACATTTTTGGCTTGTTTCGCCTTGCCGTCATCATTCAACAGATTTATTACCGCTATTATCATAAACAAACCGATAATCCCCAATTTAAACTATTCGGTATTGGTGTGAATATGTTGGAGCGTTTTTGTGTCAAACTTATTAAAAGTCCAAAAGATCAGTTGAGCCAATATCCATTGAGTGGAATCGATAACATTTATTTCACCACGCGTTTTCTAATGAAACAATTGCGTAAATAATTGTTATTAATATCAAAGCAACAACTTAAGTAATGTGTTGAGATAATAATCAGCACTGAAAAATCATAAGAATGTCTATCCAAACGGAAGAAGAGTTAGCGGGAATAAAAAAAATCAATGAAATTGTAGGGACGGTATTAAAGGAAATGAAAGCTTACGCCAAGGTAGGCATGAGCACTAAAGAATTAGATGATTTTGGGAAAGATTTATTAAAAAAATACGGTGCACGATCTGCCCCAAAAAAGGACTATAAATTCCCAGGTCATACTTGTATCAGTCTCAACCACGAAGCTTGTCACGGTATCCCAAGTAAGCAACGCATTTTAAAAGATGGAGACTTGGTTAATGTAGATGTATCTGCCGAATTAGATGGCTACTACGGTGACAATGGCTCTTCTTTTATACTGGGAGAAGATCATCAGCAACTACAACCCTTAGTTGATGCCTCTCTTGAGATCTTGCACGAAGCATTGAAAACCATTCGTCCAGGTGTACGCATCTCCGATGTAGGCGGCCTTATCGAAAAATCAGCCAAACAAAAAGGATTTACGGTTATTAAAAATATTTGTGGCCACGGTATCGGCCGTAAATTACACGAAGAACCACGAGAGATTCCTTGTTACCGAGATCGATATAACAAAGAACGTTTCCGTAAAAACTCCGTGATTGCCGTAGAGACCTTTATTTCTACGAAAGCCAAATTCGTCTACGAAGCGGAAGATGGCTGGACCCTTAAACCGAAAGATAATAGCTACGTGGCTCAACATGAGCACACTGTTATTGTGCGCGAAGATGGTCCTGAAATCCTCACCTTGAGCAATGGATTTTAACTAATTTAAAAACTCTTTTCCAGGACTAAGAAGACATTTTTACACAGAATAACAAATAAAAAACGCCGAATTGACAATTATTTTCTAGGGCTAGCCACAGAAATGCACTAATTTTGGAGGTACTAAAATATAGTGCCATGAATTGTAAAACTACTTTCCTACTACTTTTCCTAACCTTAAGTTCTTTTTCATTACAGGCAGAACATTCCGTAGCGCGCCTTTGGAATGAAGTGCTCCTAACGGGTATTCGCAATGATTTTGCTCGCCCTACCGTACACGCCCGTAATCTTTTTCATTCTTCCGTTTTGATGTATGATGCCTGGGCGGCTTATGATGAGCAAGCTGATCCTTACTTTTTGGGCAATACCATTGCCAATTACCCTTTCCCATTCGAAGGCGTACCAAGTCCTGCGGATGTAGAGGCAGCCAGAGCAGAAGCCATTAGTTATGGAATGTATCGGCTGATTCTTCACCGCTTTGAGTTTTCGCCGGGTGTAAATCGGATTTATGAAGTAGCAGATAGTCTGATGAATGCTTTATCCTACGATCCCAATTATACCAGTAGCACCTATCAAAATGGCAACCCTGCGGATCTAGGCAATTACCTGGCCGAAAAGATCATCGCATTCGGGCTCCAGGATGGCAGTAATGAAGCATTTGATTATTTGAGTTTTTTTTATGACCCCGTTAATCTTCCATTAGTAACCAACCGCCCTGGCAATCCTAATATTTCTGATTTCAACCGTTGGCAACCATTGACGCTTGATGAATTTATTGACCAAGCAGGGAATCCAATTCCTTTTAATACACCTGAATTTTTAGGTCCGGAATGGGGTTGGGTAGTTCCATTTTCACTACCAGATTCATTGGCCAGTTTCCGGGATAGGGACGGTGGGGCTTATTTAGTTCATAAAGATCCGGGGCCTCCACCTTACTTGGATACAACTGCCAATACCCTAGGCTCGGATCAATACAAGTGGGGCTTTTCATTGGTTGCTGTTTGGGGGGCACACTTAGATCCTACGGATACGACCATGTGGGATATCTCGCCAGCATCTCTTGGTAACATGAATCAATTACCAACTGACTTTGCCGATTACCCTCAATTTTATAACCTGATTGAAGGTGGTGATCCTAGCCAAGGTCATGAGCTAAATCCAGTAACTGGACAACCTTATGAACCCCAAATGGTACCTCGAGCTGACTATGCTCGCGTGCTAGCAGAATTTTGGGCAGATGGTCCTGACTCTGAGACGCCTCCTGGTCACTGGTTTACCATCCTTAACTATGTTAACGATAATCCTTTATTAGAAAAGCGCTATCGAGGTACTGGAGAAATTATTGATGATTTAGAATGGGATGTCAAAGCTTATTTCCTTTTGGGTGGCACCATGCATGACTGTGCTATCTCAGCCTGGAGTATTAAAGGATATTATGATTACATTCGACCAATTTCCGCCATTCGAGGGATGGGAGACTTGGGGCAAAGTAGTGATCCTAATCTACCCAATTACCACGTCGCTGGCCTTCCTTTGATTCCAGGTTACATCGAATTGGTCATGCCCGAAGATATTCCTAGTGCATTTGATACGGCTGATTTACACAAAATAAAACTGTATACTTGGCGTGGACCTGACTACATCAATGATCCTGAAACCGACGATGCTGGTGTAGGTTGGATTTTGGCTGAAAATTGGTGGCCCTACCAACGCCCCTCTTTTGTGACACCTCCTTTTGCCGGTTATGTTTCTGGTCATTCTACCTATTCTCGTGGTGCGGCAGAAGTATTGACCCTCCTGACTGGCGATCCGTTCTTCCCCGGTGGAATGGGGGAGTTTGAAGTCAAAAAAAATGAGTTCCTTGTTTTTGAAGAAGGTCCAACCGTAGATTTCACCCTTCAATGGGCAACTTACCAAGACGCTTCGGATCAAACCAGTCTATCTAGAATTTGGGGTGGTATTCATCCTCCAGCAGATGATATCCCTGGTAGGTTGATTGGTGAAGAGATTGGTATCGCTGCCTTTGCTTATGGGGAACAATATTTTAACTTGGCTCCAGTTAGCTCAACTGAAGATGAAACCGCTTTTGACAAATTCCTAGCCGTTTATCCCAATCCGACTCAAAATCAATTGTACCTAAAAGCTGATTCAGGCCATGAAATTTCCTACGTATTATACAATCAATTAGGGCAAGCAGTATTATCTAAAGATAGAATTTTTGTCCAATCCGGCAGAAGTATTAACTTAAGCCAAATACCAAATGGAGTCTATTGGCTCAAAGTGAGGGATTTAAAAACCAATGTACAGCAAGTAGAGCAAGTCATTAAAACCTTTTAAACCAAAACCTATGCAAAAAGAAACCGTTTTCCAATCACTCGAAGATCAGCAGGATAACAAGGTACGCGTTGGCATCTTTGATATTGACGGTATTTTGCGGGGTAAGTTAATGCACGTCAGTAAGCTAAAAAAAGCAGCGGAAAGTAATTTTGGATTCTGTAATGTGGTATTTGGCTGGGACAGCAATGATGTTCCTTATGAGAACAGTTCAGTCAGTGGTTGGCATACTGGTTATCCAGATGCAGTAGCTAGTCTTGACTTTCAGACTTTCCGGCGTATTCCTTGGGAAGATAATACGCCATTCATTTTAGGTGATTTTCGGGACGACGTCAATGGAATAGCGGATGTCTGCCCGCGCACTTTATTAGTTAGGCAAAAGCAAAAAGCACTGGACGCCGGTTTTAAACCACTATTTTCCGGAGAACTGGAGTGGTTTAATTTTCAAGAAACCCCCCAATCTTGGGCGGATAAAGGGCATCGAAACCCGCAACCGATGACTC
The DNA here is from genome assembly GCA_964021975.1 of uncultured Saprospirales bacterium. Classification (GTDB taxonomy): domain Bacteria; phylum Bacteroidota; class Bacteroidia; order Chitinophagales; family Saprospiraceae; genus DATFKA01. The sequence goes on from CAXIDD010000165.1 coordinate 6,035, forward strand.
CGGGTATGTTTGGGTACTCTGTTTTAAGAGCTTCCCAAAAAGCACCTTTCTTCCACGCTTTATATGACCAGCTTCATGCCTTTAAAATACCTATCGAAGGGTTGCATACTGAAACTGGTGATGGGGTCTATGAGGCGTGCATTATTTATGATGATATTTTAGAGTCTGCTGATCGGATGGCTTTATGCAAAACCAGCATCAAAGAGGTTGCTTATCAACATGGTTTGATGGCCTCATTTATGGCCAAATGGAATAAAAACTTGCCTGGTTGTAGTGGTCATTTACATCAAAGTCTATGGGATTTAAATCAAGATGCCAATCAATTTTATGACCCCAATCGGCCGCATGGTATTAGCAAACTGATGGAGCACTATATTGCAGGACAGCTCCATTGTTTACCCTACGTGCTCCCTATGTATGCGCCAACGGTCAATAGTTATAAAAGACTAATAGCAGGCTCCTGGGCTGCCGTATCTGCTAGCTGGGGGATTGAGAACCGGACTACTGCCCTACGGGTGATCAAGGGAGGAGCAAGCGCGACGCGTTTAGAAACACGCGTACCAGGATCAGATGCCAATCCTTATCTATCTATGGCAGCCAGCTTAGCAGCAGGTTTGTATGGTATTGAACACCAATTAGAATTACCAACCGCTGCAACTAAAGGCAATGAATACGATAATAAAAATAACCCACCACTTCCACGTAACTTGTACGAAGCCATACAAGCGATGAAAGCATCTGAAATACCTAAGCAGCTCTTTGGTTCGGCTTTTGTTGACCATTTTATCCGCACTCGCGAGTGGGAATGGAGTCAATTTTTGGCAAGTATTACAGACTGGGAAATGCAGCGTTATTTTGAAATAATCTAGACCCACCATTTTCTGATCAAAGGAACCACAACATGCATTTAATTGATTTTACTTCCATTGTACGTTATGCCTGGTTAGCTTATGATTCCAGTCGGATCATCAAGAACATTTCGGACATCAGTGCACAAGTTTCGACCAACCACGTTTACAAGATCGTTTTTGTCGACAAGAGTTTTGTAATTGCGAAACTATCCTATTTCGGGAAATACGAACATTTCGTTGAAGATCACTCCATTATTAATGTGATGGCCAACAATCTACCATCTCCTTTTGAGAATTTCTTAGCTCGATCTTTAATGAAAGGCACCCAATTATTTGTCCATCGGTTCACCAATGATCTGATCGATGCTTGGGTCGTTTTTTACAATCCTGTTAAAATAAAACGCTTGCTACCTCGTCGTTTGGAGGAAAAGCACATCGTCCAACTGGCTCGAGAGTTTGCAAAATTTCATAAGGTATGTCATCGGATAAAAAATACACTTCCAAAGTCAACCAAAACCCTTCGGCATGATTTGCACCATCTGGAAGATATTCTATCCTCAGAGTTTGGGCAGTTTGAGCATCGAATGAATGAAAAAGTTATCCGCCAGCAATGCGATCTTTTTTTTGAAAATCAGCAACGTTTATCTGCGCTTGAATTTGATAAAATTCCGGTATTTGTAGACTGGAACATTGGTAATTTTTCTGTGACTAGTTCGGGTAAAATGTATACCCGCTGGGATTATGATTGGTTTAGGATGAGCTCGAGAATGCTGGATATGTACTTCCTAAGTCGAGTCGTTTCTGATGTAGGAGACCGAACCGTGTTCACCTATAACATTGGTCCGATGATGGAAGATCGTTTCATTCTTTTTTTACAGGAATATCATAAAATATATCCTTTTACAGCAAATGAAATTCGGTTTTTAAAAGAGGTCTATCGTTTCTTTATTTTGAACTACGTAATTAAAGATGGCCGATATTTTTTCCATGAGATTTATGCAACTAAGCTCCAAAAAGAAGCCTATGAAAGCTATTTCCCCTCCATGGATGCAATTTTTGATGCAGACAAATTATTAAAAGCACTAAATCTTTAATCTAATGGAAATATCCAACTTTAAAGACGTCGTTGAATCTTATGATGCTATTTTTTTAGATGCCTATGGTGTGCTAAAAAATTCACAAGGTATTATTCCAGGTATGCAAACTACTATTGATCATTTACTCGCATCTGGTAAGCCTTTTTATATCTTGACCAATGATGCTTCCCGCAGTCCCCGTCAAATGGTCTTGCGCTATCAAGAACAAGGTTTAGAAGGAATTGAAACCCACCATATCATTAGTTCAGGCATGATGGCGTACGCTTATTTAAAAGACACCGTCACGAGTGGTCTAGTAGCGTACTTGGGTACTAAAAGTTCAGCAGATTACATAAAGCTTGAACACGGCAAGATGGTTTCTATCATGAAGGTACACTCTTCAGAAATTTCCGATATTACGGCGGTGGCCTTCTTTGATGATGAAGGCTTCGATTGGCAAATAGCGGTCAATAAAACCATCAATATTTTGCGACAATTGACCGTTCCTGTGGTTGTAGCCAATTCAGATATCACCTACCCTGTCGCCAAAAATGAAATCGCCTTAGCTACGGGAGGAATTGCTGCAATCATAGAACAAGTCAGCGGCAAAAAGTTTATCCATTTTGGCAAACCAGATGGGCCCATGTTTTATCATGCTTATCAGTTGTTGCAAGACCGTGGATTGAACATTCCTAAAAATAAAATCCTGATGGTTGGGGACACCCTAGACACAGACATCTTGGGCGGAAATAAATTTGGTTTACACACCATGCTCACCCTATCTGGAAATACCAGTGCTCGCAAGGCTGCACAAAAAATCCAGTCCAAGGGTATTATTCCTAATTATGTGGTGGAATCTATTGGTATGGAGGGGAATCTTTAGGATGCAGCTGGAAAAATGACGCAGTAGCTCTGTTTGGCCTCAAAAAGTTCATATTCCCCAGCATCAATCAAAAAGTTGTCCAGTCCCAAGAGATGAGTTATATCAGCAGGCATGGAAAACGCTTCCTCTATTGTAAAAGTATCTTGGCTAAAATATTTATTGATGGTACAATCTTTACAAGATGCTTTGATAAAATGAAAGGAAAGCGCACCATCTTCATTTAGACTGATCTTTGTCCTTACTTCGTGACAAGCATCAAATTGATCTAAAGGAGGGTCTATTCCAACCGCACAAATGCCTCTACCTTCACATTTTTTAGTGATCAACCCTAAGATCGTAACTGTCATTACTTGAGCTCTGTTAACGACGGTTTTACGGATAAATTTGGAGTGGGTTTGCATAGTTACCATAGTTAAGGTGGTTTAAAATTGACTAAAAGAGTCTAAAGAACATAAGCAGCAATTAGCCAGTAAAATATTAGCACCCAAATAATACCAATGATTCCAATCCACTCACGCTGCTTAAAGTAACCTGCTTGAAATAGTTTGTAAAGACAAAATAAACTTATTATCTGAATAAGTACTGTTGTGAAAATATTAGCAAGACTAAATACCCCATCAAAATATCTAAAAACAAGGGCATAAGCGATGAAAAGATAAACGGGCAAAGAGTTGTAGATTGTCATGTAG
>CAXIDD010000166.1:0-9514 GCA_964021975.1 uncultured Saprospirales bacterium
AGGTAAAGAAGATCGAGATGTAGGTGTAATTGAGCTTTTACCCGAATCTGCATTAATTGACGAAATAACCGTCGTAGGAGAGCGTAACCCGATTGAGCTAAAAAAGGATACCATAGAATTCAACGCTGCTTCTTTTCAAACGCAGCCTAACGCAGTGGTAGAAGATCTTCTTGGCCAACTACCAGGGGTAGAAATAGAACGTGATGGTAGTGTTACTGCTCAAGGAGAAGATGTACAAAGGGTATTGGTAGATGGGAAAGAGTTTTTTGGTAGAGATCCAAAAATTGCAACCAAAAACTTACCAGCAGATGCGGTTGAAAAAGTACAAGTTTTTGATCAAAAATCAGATCAGGCTCAATTTACTGGGGTTGATGATGGAGTGCGAGAGAAAACAATCAACCTAACCTTAAAAGAAGATAAAAAGAAAGGAGCATTTGGTAATGTAACCGCAGGTTATGGAGATGCCGGACGTTTTGTGGGAAGAGGAAACGTCAACAGTTTCAACAAAAACACGAAACTCTCTTTGATTGGTACGGCAAATAATATTAATGAGCAAGGCTTTTCCCAGTCAGATTACAGTAGCTTTAATAATGCAACGGGGCGTGGTGGCCGAAGAGGAGGAGACCAAGGAATCCCAGGAAGCTCTAATAATTCAGAAGGTATCGCAACTACTTTCGCTGGAGGTTTGAACCTAAACCATGAATTTACGGAGGAGACGGAAATAAACCTGAGTTATTTTATCTCCAGTTTTGACAAACTAACAACGGTCGATCAATTCCAACAAAACTTCTTGAGTAATGAAACGGGGCTGATCACAGATGATTTTAGTAATCAAGATGATTTAAATACCAATCATAGTCTTAATCTGAGGTTTTCAAGTGATTTAGATTCCCTTTCTTCTCTCTTAATTCGAGGAGATTTTGTTTATAATTTAACGGAATCTTTAGGTAGCTACAATAGTTTTACTTCTGATTTTGAGGATATTCCTAGGAACTCTAGTGATCAGATAACGAATAATGAAGGAGATATTTTACGGGGTAATGGTAGTGCTTTATACCGACGAAAATTTGCTAAGCCAGGTCGTAATATGAGTGTAAACCTATCTTACGGCTTAAACAATACGGACTTTCTTGGAAATACTACTTCATCAAATATCTTTTTTAATAGTCGGGATGGTGTTGTCACGCCTGTTGAACAGAATCTGAACCAAGATCAGGATCAATTAAATGAAGCCAATAATTACAGTGCCAATTTCAGCTACACGGAGCCATTAGGAAAAAGAAGATACATAGAGTTCAATTATCGTTACAGCGAAAACTTGACTGATTTGGATCGTGCGGTTTATGACATTGATTCAGGAGAAAGAATTTTTAATGATCAATTGAGTAATTTATACCGAACTGGATATACGTATAACAATGCTGGACTTAATTTTGTAGTCAATCGACCAAGTTATAACCTAACCATAGGAGCTACTTATCAAAACTCCGTATTAGATGGAGAGTTATTATTGGCAGATACTAAAATCAACCAAACGCTTAATAATATTTTGCCTAAATTAAATTATAGGTATAATTTTTCTTCAGGCAAAAACTTGAACATTGATTATTCTACCAATGTAATTGAGCCAACGATTACACAGCTCCAGCCATTTGTAGATAATAGTAATCCCTTGAATATTTATCAAGGTAATCCGAATTTACGTCCTGAGTACCGCCATAACATTCGTACCCGTTTAATTGCTTTTAACCCAAGTACTTTTAGTGGTGTTTTTGCATTTTTGAACTTCACTTATGCCACTAATAAAATACGGAACAACCAAATATTTGATGATAATGGTGTGCGTACAACTATTCCTGTAAACGTAGACAACGATTATCAAACGACATTTACCCTTAGTTACAGCTCTAGATTAAACAAATTGGGCTTAAGCTATCGGATTCGTCCAAATGTCCGCTACTCCAGAGGTATTGCATTTGTTAATGGTATAGAAAACAATACCGATAACGTGACTACAGGAATGCGGGTAAGTTTTGACAATTTAAAGAGAGATAAAGTTGACATTGGGGTTGGTGGAGATTTCTCCTATACGACAGCTCAATTTTCCATTGCAGATGCACAAAACCAAAACTTTATCAATCATACTTACTTTGCAGACTTAACGGTCACTTTAGTAAAAGACAAGTTAAACGTTCGTTCGAAATTTGATTATTCAATCTATAATGGCTTGAGTGATGATTTTAACCAAGAAATTCCAATTTGGAATGCAGAAGTTTCTTTATTCATGTTGAAAGGCAATAAAGGACAGCTAAAAGTTGGAGTGTTTGATATTCTAAATCAAAACCGTGGGGTTAGTCGGATTAATCAATTGAACTTTATTACGGATCGGACGGTCAATGCCCTTGGACGTTATTTCTTAACGACCTTTACTTATTCCTTAAAAGGTTTCGATAGTAATGCGGGGAGAAGACCTGGTGGTCGCCGCTAATCTATAAATTTTCGGAAGCTTCCTTTAAAATGCCTACTTCAAATTGATGAAGTAGGCATTTTTATTTTTGAATTACTTACATTTGCTGCATGGAGCCAAGCAATTCAAAATTACAATTGGTCCTCAAAGGAATGGCTATGGGGGTCGCGGAAGTTATCCCTGGAGTTTCAGGAGGAACCATTGCTTTCATTACCGGGATTTATGAGCAACTTTTAAATGCTATTAAAAGCTTGCTCGGCCCAGAGTTGATAAAATCATTAAGACGTGGGGGCATCAAGGAAGCTTGGAAGGAAGTTGACGGTTCTTTTCTATTTTTCTTATTGCTAGGAATGGCCGGTGGAATAATCGCCGGTGTTTTTGGTGTTTCCATATTGTTGGAAAATTATCCAGTTCTGGTTTGGGCGTTCTTCTTTGGTTTGATTATTGCTTCGGCCATTTACATTGCCAGGCAAGTTGATCAATGGAAGGTGAGTCAAATCCTAGGGCTTATCCTCGCCATTGTTTTGGCCTACTGGATTACCATTGCTACGCCAGCGCAGGGCACCTCTTCTTTATGGATGGTTTTTTTAGCGGGTTCAATTGCTATTTCTGCGCTAATTCTACCAGGTATTTCTGGCAGTTTTATTTTGTTATTAATGGGCATGTATACCGTTGTTCTACCTGAAATTAAAAATGCGCTTAGCACCTTTGATACGGGCAGTTTACTATTGGTTGCTGTATTTGCTTTGGGGTGTTTATTTGGTTTAGCAACCTTCGCTCGGGGGCTCTCGTGGACGTTTAAAAACTATAAAAATACGACCTTAGCCATTCTAACTGGTTTTATGATCGGCTCGCTTAATAAAATTTGGCCCTGGCGGAATGTTTTATCAACTCGGATTGATAGCTCGGGAGAAGAAGTTCCTTTTTTAGAAAAATCTGTGTTACCTGCTCAATTTGAAGGAGAACCACTGGTGATAATGGCTCTATTAATGATGATTATTGGTTTTGCAGTTGTTTTTTTATTTGAAAAAATGGATAAAAGTAACAGCTAAAATAGATTGCAATCTACCACATTAAAAAGAATCAGCTATGGATTATCAACAATATGATCGGTTGTTTGGGCTTATAGGTTATCCTTTGTCTCACTCTTTTTCTAAGAAATATTTCACAGAAAAATTTATTAATGAATCCATTAGTGGAGCATTCTACGAATTATTTCCATTAGAAACCATTAAGGATTTTCCGGATCTACTCAAAAGCTATCCTAATCTTTTAGGGATCAACGTAACCATTCCCTACAAACAACAGGTAATTCCTTATTTGGATGAATTAGATCCAGCTGCCGCAGCGATTGGAGCCGTCAATACCATCAAGGTGGAGGATGGCCGCTTGATTGGTTACAACACGGATGTTTATGGCTTTGGTCATGCCCTCACTAAAACATTGGAAGCACATCAGCTAAAAGTTGAAAAAGCATTGGTTTTGGGTACAGGCGGAGAGGCTCAAGCGGTTGTTTTTCAATTAAAAAAGATGGGATTTATGGTCAAATCCATTTCTCGCAAGAAAAAAGGAACTTGTCTCACTTATGAAGAATTGAATACTGGTATCATTGCAGAACACCAACTCATTGTAAATACTACACCGCTTGGAATGAGCCCCAAAATAGATACCTGTCCAGATATCCCTTATAATGGCTTAGGCGCTAAGCATTTATTATATGACCTGGTTTACAATCCAGCAGAGACCCTATTTTTAAAAAAAGGAAAAGAAAAGGGTGCTCAAGTGTTAAATGGCTTACAGATGCTTATTTTACAAGCTGAAAAATCCTGGGAAATTTGGAATGAATAAAACGCAAATCGTACCTTAGGAAGCAGAAATAAAAAAATCTATCTTTTTACTTTCTATAGCTTACTGATTTTCAGTTGTTTAAGTAATAATCATAAACTCTTAAGTTAGCTTTAACCAAATTGATAAGAAAGACTAGAATTATAAAATGAAAGCAGAAGGAAAACCAGTAAATCCAAAAAGAGACGCCCTAACCAAAGCGTTGAAAGAGCAATTAGGCATTGGCAACCATATTGATATTGATTTTCAAGATACGGCAATTGCCTTTGCAGACAAAACGGATGAAGAGCTTAAAAAGACCGCCTGGCTATTTGGAATGATGAATAAACATTGGCTAGTTGGTATTGGAGCTAAAATAGGAATGACAGCTATTAAAATGCATCTTCCGTTTGTAGAATCTGTAGTTAAAGGGACCATCTTCCGACAATTTTGTGGAGGAACTACCTTGTTGGAATCTACTGAAAATATTGAAAGATTATATGAGTCCAATATTGTATCCATTTTAGATTATGGAGCAGAAGGAAAAACCAGCGAGGAGGATTATAATCTAACAATGAATGAAAACATCAGGGCAATAGAGTTCGCTTCGAACCATGAAAGTGCCTGGATGATTTCTACTAAAATTAGTGGGCTTGCTCGCTTTGAGTTATTAGAAAAAGTATCTGCTAACCTAAGCCTGAGTGTAGCAGAACAAGAAGAGTGGCTTAGTGTAGAGAAAAGAATTAATGCAGTGTGCTTTAATGCCCGTCAATTTAATGTAGGCGTAATGATTGATGCTGAAGAAAGTTGGGTACAACCAGCAATTGATCAGTTGACTCAGGAAATGATGCTCCGTTACAATCAGGAAAAAGTAATAGTCTATAACACTTTTCAGATGTATCGAAAAGATCGCTTGGCCTTTTTAAAAGATTCATTTATTCATAGTCAGCAAAATGGCTATATACTTGGGGCTAAGTTAGTCCGGGGTGCCTATATGGAAAAAGAACGGAAAAGAGCAGAAGAGATGGGCTATGATTCCCCGATCAATGAGGACAAGTTAAGTACAGATCAGTGTTTTAATGAAGGCTTGCAATTTTGTATTGAACACTACGAAAAGATTGCTTTTTGCAATGCGACTCATAATGAAAAAAGTTGTATGTTAATGGCTCAGTTGATCGCTCAAAAAGGGATAGATAAAAAACATCCACATTTGCTTTTTGCGCAACTTTACGGGATGAGTGATAACCTAACTTACAATTTAGCTAATTATGGATTTAGAGCAGCTAAATACATGGTTTATGGATCGGTTCGAGAGGTTGTACCTTATTTAATTCGCCGAGCTGAGGAAAATAGTTCTGTTACTGGAGATATGACACGCGAGCATAAATTTGTTGTAAAGGAGTTAAAAAGGAGGAGATTGAATTAAATCGCTCTTTTTTCTAAACCCATCCTCGATTTACGGGGCTAAAACACGCTAGAAGTTTGATTCTAGCGTTAAATTATAAAAAATCCTATCTATGAGGATTAGTAATCTCAAAAACTGTTTATGGATAGCTATCTTTTGGCTTATCCCTTTTTTGTCTAACGCCCAATACGAAGATTGCCGAACGGCTTACGTAATTTGCAGCGACTCTAGCTTCTCCTTCTTACCTACAGGAGGAGGGATAGATGATTTTGCCAATCCCAATAATGATGAGGGCTGTCTTTTTACTAGAGAAAATATTTCAGCTTGGTTCTATTTTGAGCTAAGAGAAGATATGCCACTCGATAGTAATTTACTCGGATTTCAAATTGTTGATACACTACCAGGTTATTTCATCGATTATGATTTTGCCATCTACGGACCTAATCTATCCTGTGATAGTTTAGGTAGTCCTTATCGATGTTCTTTTGCGCGCTTACCAAATAATGGGAACTTGGGTCGAGGGAGTGTCGTTTCTACGGGGTTTAGCTCAACTGCGCAAGATACTTCAGAATCCTTTGGTAATGCAGATGGATTCCTAAAACCCATGGATGTGAAGCCTGGAGATGGGTTCTATTTAGTAATTGATTTCTTTGTTTCCGCTTTTCCGGGAGGCAATCTATCAGAATTTGATTCAACGGCTATACAGGGCTTTAAATTTTTCTGGGGAGGCTCTGCTGCTCCCTGGCTAAATTGTATTGTCAACCCTAATTGTGATCAAGTCACGGTAGATGTAATGGCTGCTGCGGAGGCTTGTGCCGGAGAAGATGTCCCGATTACCACAGCAGTAACCAATACCAATGGGAATGAATCTTATATCTGGTCTGAGGTCAATGGAAGGACTAACTTTTTAAGTGATCCATCCATCGCCAATCCAATCTTAAATGTTCCGGTAGGTTTTTCAGGAACCCTAGAATACACCCTATTGGTAAAAGAAGGTGCCTGTGAACATACAGATAGTTTTACCATCACCATTCAAGATGGTGGGGTACCCGGAATTACTGGAGATAATGTGGTCTGTGAAGGAGAATTAGCAACCCTAACCGCAGAAGCTGGTTTTACCTCGTACCTTTGGTCAACTGGTGAAACCACCCAAACAATAATGGTCGCAGGTGGACAAAATTATAAACTTACCGTAACGAGTGGAGGAGGGGCATGCCCTGGAGTAGGAGAATTCTTTGTACAAGAAAATGCAGCCCCCAGACCATTTATTAGAGGAGACTTAGGGATTTGCCAAGAAGGTAGAAATAGAACAGTTCTTAGAGCTCCCTTAGATTATGAAAGTTATTTTTGGCAAACCTCTGATAGTACTTCTACCAATGAATTTATTACGGTAGAATCTGAGGGCGAAGTCTTGCTTACGGTGACTGATTCTATCGGTTGTGAAACAACTGACACGGCTAATGTTTTTCGTTCACCTGAGCCTATTCCTGAAATTATTGGAGATGGGTCTTTGTGTGAAGGGACGCTTGATACTCTTGGGCTGCCACCAATTTTTCCTTCAGCCACCTGGACCTCAACAGAACCTTTTCGTTTATTGAGTGTTCAGGGCGACTTAGTTGAAATTGGTAGTGCTGGAATTTTTTCCGTTGAGGTTGAAGATACTCTGGGGTGTATTGGTCGAGGTAGTTTCGATGTTATTGAAAGACTCAATCCAACACCTGCGATTTCAGGAGATTTTACTTTTTGTAGCAATGAGGAAACAGAACTTTCCGGACCAGCAGGGTTTGAATATCTATGGTCTACAGGGGATACCACAGAAACAGTTACCGTGGATTCGGTATTTTCTATTGCTTTATTGGTTCGAGATACTTTTGGCTGTGAAGGAAGTACGTCCGCTAGTTTGGATACCCTTCCACTTCCCCAACCACAAATAACGGGTATTGATTATATATGTGAAGGAGGTACCACCTTTTTGACAGCAGATGCGCAGTTAGATTATTTATGGTCTACCGGAGATACAACGGAGTCCATTACCGTTGATATGGCGGGTACTTATGAAGTCTCCGTTACCGGAAATAATGGCTGTACAGGGGATGGAAGTTTTATGGTCGGTCAAAGAATAAACCCTATTCCTGCTATTGTTGGAGATACGGTTTTATGTCCTGGGGAAATCACCTCTCTCAATAGTGTTGACAATTTTACCACCTATAATTGGTCAACTGGTTCTATTCAGGATACTACTCCTGTTGATCAACCTGGTATAATCATGTTATCAGTTGTTGATAGCTTTGGCTGTCCAGGAGAAAATACTATTAATGTTATTGAGTTAATTGCTCCGGTACCTTTGATTACAGGAGATACTGCTTTTTGTGAAGGGGACAGTACCACTTTGAGTGCAGAAGCAGGATTCGTTACCTATGCTTGGCCAGATGGCTCCACTGATTTAGATTTTACAGCGCTCAATGGTGGCCAAATTACGCTGACCGTAACCGATGTCAATGGGTGCGAAGGTACAAATGCCTTAACACTAGATGAAAGGGCAGCTCCTGTACCACAAATAACGGGAGATACTGCTTTTTGTGCCAATGAAAGTGGTGTCATTAGGGCTCCGATCGGATTTACTGCTTACAGTTGGTCCAACGGACAAACCTCAAGAGCCATAGAAATATTTGATCCTGGTATTTATGAAGTAACGGTAGTAGATGATGTAGGCTGTACGGGGAGTGCCTTGATTTCTGCAGATACAGTTTCTTTACCTCAGCCTGCTATCTTAGGAGGAGATTACGTTTGTGAAACTGGGACTCGATTACTATTCACAGAGAGCTTCGTAAATTATAATTGGTCGACTGGGGATACTACGGGGGCAACAACCATTACCGCCCCAGGTATTTATAGTTTAACGGTAACAGATGTCAACGGTTGTAGAAATACAACCTTAACTTCTATTCGCTTACAGCGAGATCCCGTACCCGAGATTATTGGAGATCCTATACTTTGTCCAGGTGAACAAACGACTTTGTCTACCACTTTCAATTTTGATATAATAACGTGGTCTACTGGTGAGACAACGGATAGTATTCAAACGGGGTTTATACCAGAGATCAGTATTGAAGTACAAGATACTTTTGGCTGTATTGGTGTTGATACCATCCAGCTGAATCAAGTCGATAACCCTGTAGTTAATATTGCGGGGCAATTAGATATTTGTGATGGGGAAGGTGCCATCTTAGAGGCAACGGATGGTTTTCCAAGCTACGAATGGTCAAATGGCTCAGATAGCCTCTCTACAATTGGTAGAGTAGATGGTATTTATACGGTTACCGTTACAGATGGCAATGGTTGCCAGGCATCTGCTAGCCGTAATTTACGGGTTAATTCTAATCCAAAACCCGAAATACAAGGTACCCTTAACATTTGTGAAGGCGAAATTTCTACTCTAACGGTACGAAGTAACTTTTTAAGTTATAATTGGTCAACAGGCGATAACGATACCACTAGCTTTGTTCAGGTGAGAACTACCGGTGACTATATTGTGGAGGTCACTTCTCCTGGAGGATGTACCAACTCAGATACAGTCTTTGTACAGGTCAATCGACCCCGTGTTTCCCCAATTAACAATGCTGTTTTAGATATTTGTACAGGTGAGACCTTGGTTTTAGATGGTGGCCCAGGATTTATTAATTACCAATGGTCAAATGGCTCCAATGATCAAGCTATTACGGTTGCTAATGGTGGCCGATTCAACTTATCAGTTATTGACTCCAATGGTTGTAGAACCCAGGCTACTCTTCAGGTTCGGGAGCAAGATTTACCTGTTC
>CAXIDD010000167.1:0-9509 GCA_964021975.1 uncultured Saprospirales bacterium
TGGCGCCGGTACAATTTCATAGAGGGTAACCGTAGGCCCGATGGTCGCCCGTATTTTAGTAATCTCAATTTTATAATTGAGTAAGGTCTCAATAATCTGATCCTTATTGGCCTCGAGTTCTTCCCGATCAATCTCCATTTGTTGATCCGAGTAATCATTAAGTAATTGCACTACTGGATATTCGTAGGAAGACAATTCCAGCGTTGGATCATAAGGCTCGGAGTGATCCTCATTTTCTTGAGCTGCGGCAAAGTTGATATTGGGCAACTTCTTTTCTGTTTCTAAAGCAAGGGTATCTTTTAAGTTGGCCTCTATTTCCAGTTCGGCATTGGGTAAGGCTTTAGGCTTACTGGTTTTAGGATCGCCTAAATCAAATGCCAATTGTTTTTCTTCTTCACTCATTCCAGGTCTTAAGGTGAGGATCTTATCGATTTCTTCCTCTTCTAAGCTGAGTATATCTTCTTTAGGTTTGGGGGCGATTTTAGCTGATTTATGACCAGGACGTAGCGCTTCTTGTGCTTTTTGGACATTCTTGGTAGCAGTAGCCCGTTTGCGGATACGGCCATCTAATAAGTCGGAAAAGAAATAGCGCAATTCTTTCACGATTTGTTTCGGCGTCATCTCATTGAAGTCTGGATTCAGGTACCAGACGATCATACTCAACCCCAGGAATATATATAAGACAATGATGCCCGCGGTGCCTACAAAACGGAACAACCATTGATTGATGCTTTCTCCAAAGGCACCACCCCACGGGAATTCTGAACCACTCATGATGAACTCAAATAAGATAGACAGGAGCAGAATACTAATGATTGTAAACCGAATTTTGACATAATAGTGCTTCAATGGTATCATGCGAATTGAAGCCAAGCCTACGGTCATAAAGATGTAGATGAAGAGATAGGAAGCCAATCCAAAGCCCCAATAAAAGAACATATTGGAGACAATAGCCCCAAGTCTTCCTAACCAGTTGGCCATTTCAAATTGACTTTGAATAAGTAATTCCCAACTAAATTGGAGGACTAGGTTTTGGTCAATTTTCCAGGTGAATAGGTAAGAGGTAAAGGCAATAAAAAAATACAAGGACAAAAAAAGCAGCAAAACCCCACCCAGTTTTGGCACTCGTTCATCTTTAATACCTAGTCTTAGAGACAATTGGTTTCCCTTTTTCTTTTTCTTCTTTGCGGCCATTTAATGTTTGTTGTTTGTACGTAACCTGACTTTGCCAGGTATTCAATGCCTTCTTATTTTTGGTGGTTGTTCTTTTCTCAACTCGCAAAATAGTCAATTCTGTGCTATATAAACAACAGAAACTGGTACATAATTTCAATTAATGTAATTATTTTGATTTCAGATAGTCACTTTTTTGATTAAAAACTTAGGTGAGCCTTAATTTGATTACTATCTTATCCCAGTTTTATTACTCATTTAAATATAAGGATATGGTTGAAGGTACCCACAATGCTATAGCAGATAGCCGGAATGAGCAAGTCAAGATTTTTATTAATGGGGAATTATTCCCCCGGGCTGAAGCCAAGATTTCGGTTTTTGATAGTGGCTATTTGGTAGGAGATGGTGTATGGGAAGCTTTACGTTTGCATCAAGGAGTTTTAGTATTTGTGGAGGATCATCTAGAGCGACTTTGGCAGGCTGCCAAAACAGTGGGTATGACCTTAGGTTTTACTAAAGCGGAGTTAATAGAGCAGATCTGGACCACCATCCGGGCTAATGACATGCATGACCAGGTACACATTCGGGTAATGGTGACCAGAGGGATCAAAAAGACACCCTCCCAAGATCCTCGACTTACCATTTCGGGGCCCAACTTGGTAATCATTGCAGAACATAAAGAAGCAGCAAAAACTACCAAAGAAAGAGGGATTACTTTATTTACAAGTACGATTCGGCGAGGTGCTCCAGATTATCTTGATCCACGCTTAAATTGTCACAGTAAATTGCACGAAGTACAGGCTTTAATCCAAGCGATTGAAGCTGGGGCGGACGAAGCACTAATGCTAGATGTAAATGGTTTTGTAGCGACTTGTAATGCCACCAATTTTTTTATCATCAAAGGTGATGAAGTCTGGACCTCTACCGGACAGTACTGTATGAATGGAATTACCCGTGGGAAGGTCATTGACGTTTGTCAAACTAATCAAATTATTTGTCGGCAAAAGAATTTTTCACTTTTTGATGTCTATGGAGCCGACGAAGTTTTTGTTACTGGTACCTTTGGTGGATTGACCCCCGTAGTAAAAATAGATGGGCGGAAGATCGGGGAAGGAAGACCAGGGCGACTTACACAAAAGTTAAGTCAATTATATGAGAACTTGATTAAGTTAAATATTGAAACACTATAAATAGTCTCTCTACTCTTATCCATACAAAACATAACATAATAATGAAAGTATCCGTAGAAATCAGCATGTATCCATTAGATGCCAATTACATTCCACCTATACAAGGATTCATCGATCATTTAAATGAGCTGTCTAGTATAAAAGTCAAAACCAATAGTATGAGCACCCAGGTTTTTGGGGAGTATGATGCCGTGATGAGCGCCCTCAGTATCGCCATGAAAAAACCATTTATGGAAGACCGAAAAATTTCCATGGTTTTAAAAATCATCAACTCTGACTTGGATTATGACTATCAGAATCCCTGATTTTAATAAAATTTTCACCAAAACGGGCGTTTGTCTCCAAACATTATAAAAGCCCTAACAGCCACTTAACGGCTATTAACAATTGCTTGCTGCATCTTGTCATCGTAAACAAAAACGAACTACATGTTTAAGCAAACGCAATATTTAATAGCTGCTATTTTAGTTGTTTTTTCTTTTCAAATGAATGCCCAGTCTACTACTTTCG
The DNA here is from genome assembly GCA_964021975.1 of uncultured Saprospirales bacterium. Classification (GTDB taxonomy): domain Bacteria; phylum Bacteroidota; class Bacteroidia; order Chitinophagales; family Saprospiraceae; genus DATFKA01. Next base: position 2,874 of record CAXIDD010000167.1, read on the forward strand.
GCGTACGAGGTGGGACTACTTTTAATACCATTAGTCAAACACAGTTAGTAGATGCTGTAACCCCAGATTTTGATTATTTGATCGGGTTTTCTGGGGCGGTATATGCAGAAGTGCCAATTGGTCAGACACTAGCCTTTCAACCAGAGTTGGCTTTTAGTCAAAAAGGATTTAGTCTGGCTCAAGGGACAAATATTGATTTATTTGGAGCAACCTTACCAGTAGGTGTACGTGCCAATACTCAATTTAATTACTTAGAAGCTCCCCTTCTGATGAAAGCAAAATTTGGTTCTGAACAAGTGAAAGCTTTTGTGATGGCGGGACCAGCCTTAGGATATGCGATGAATGGTCGGGTGCGTACGCAGTCTAGTGGTATCCTAGAATTTCAGTTGTCAAATAATACTATAGATTTGGATGCCATCAATTACGAGCGTTTTGAATTTTCGGGAGTAGTTGGAGCAGGGGTGCAAATTGACGCTGGATTTGGTAATATTACCTTAGATGGTCGTTATCAGCAGGGATTTACCGAGTTGTATGATATTCCTTTGGTTTCCGAGCGGGTGAAAAATAGAGGATTCGCGATCAATGCCGGTGTTTCCATTCCATTAAATTAAAACATAAAGTCAATTGGTAGAATGGTAATTCATCCCTACAACAAATTGATATTTGAAAACATAAGTTTGGTTATAGAAAAGTGCGTAAGCCTGAATGTACGATTGTACATTCGGGCTCTTTAATTTTGCAACTGAATTTTATTCGGTAGGCTCCATTTCGGATAGTAATCGATCTATGTCTTCCATAAATTTATCGACAGATTCGGGATCAGTTCCAGTAGCGTAAGAACGGATATGTTTGTTGGCATCTACTAAAATGATATAACCACTGTGGTCAAAACCACCCGGAGCATCAGGATCATCAACCGCTATGCTAAAGTAGTCTTCTCCAATTCCAAAAATCTCTTCTTTCTCGCCCGTTACAAAGTGCCATTTATTGGAACTTACGCCTAGGTTCTCTGCATAAGCTTTTAGGCGTGGAATGGTATCATACTTGGTGTCAATAGAATGGGAAAGTAACAATAAGCGATCGTCTGCCTCAAAGCGGTTGTGCACCCGCAACATCTGTTTGGTTAACTTTGGGCAGATAGTTGGACAGGAAATAAAGAAAAAGTCTACTACGTAAGCTTTGCCCGCAAACGTTTGATTGGTGACCAGTTGACTGTCCTGATTAACAAATTCGAAATCACGGACCTGGTGTTTTTGAGTTTGGCCATCAACTACAACATCGCGACCTAAAATGGGTAGTGATTCTTCATTGGCTGCGCCACCGCAAGCTTGTAAAAGAATGCCGATTAAAAATAAAAGACTCAGATTTCGCATAAAATAAAGTTTGTTTTCAAACATAACAAATGGACTACAGAAAGTTCAAATAGAAGTTTACTCAGGCATAGATTGGACTAATTTTTTTGCCTGCTCTATGCTGCTTAACATCAAGGTGTTGACTTTTTGGAGGTTTTGTTGTTCCTCTTCAAGGTATTGCATGATTTCTTGATGGGATTTTTCGGATTGTAGTATCTCTAGCTTGTTACCACTATTCATATTTATCCAGGCCATCATCCCCTGGTCTGCCTTTTCGAGCGCACGGATGGCGAGGTCAATTTCTCCTAGTAATTGGCGGTCGGAACTATCAACGCTCGTTTCTAATTTTTCTAGTTGGAGTGTTAACCGATTGATATCACTCATTTGCGGTCTGATTTCATCTTGGAGCTTCATCATCGCCTGAAAAGCTTCTGTTTCTACTGCTTGCTTTTGTTTAGAGCAAGCATTGATGGATACGATCATTAAAAGACCCCAGATTAGCTTTTTTAGGTTCTTTATCTGCTTAGGATTTAAAAAGATCATGTTCATTTGATTGAATTTGAGGTACAAAGTTAAAGGGTTTATTACATTAGCAAAGCCTCACCTTGAAACGGATTTGAATTTTTCTAAAATAATATTAAATTAGGAAAACAATCTTCCCTATAAAATCTACCATGAGAATCTACTATCAACTATTATTACCCTATTTATTCTTTTTATCATTTTCAGTATCGGCACAAAATGTCGGTAATCCAATTTGTGAAGATGGCGACTGTGCGGAGGAATTATTTAAAATTGAATTGAATCAGCCTTTAAAACCTTCCACGGCAGATAAGTTTAGTAGTCAGCGGACGGAAGCTTTTAAAAAAGCCTACCTTGATTTTCAAAAAATAAAGAACCCTTACACCAACGATCCTAGTTGGCAAAGTAAGTACCAGCAATCCCAAATTGGTGGAAAAAGTTGTATCCGCCATTATCAATTGGAATCCAATTTTGCACACGAATACCTACAAAATCCTGCCTTTAAAACCTTTGTTGATGCACAAGGGACTGAATCTTCAGAATATGCCGAAAAAGGTTTTGAAAATAGTCGGCGTGGGATCAATCTCTCAAAAAGGATGAATGATAATTGTCCTAAAGAAGCTAAAAAAGCAGAATCTTCAAACGGGCCCTCTCTTGAGAAACTAAAGCAAAGTTATCAAAATATGGGGCAGCAATTAGGGTATTTTGATGCACAAGGTAATCTCCTGAAACCACTTAAAAGTCTGGATAAGCCAATTGAGCCTGATTCCGAAGATTTGAATAATATGAAAAAGAAGGATCAAATTAACCTTCTGAAAGAAAAAGTGAGTAAACTGCCGGTTGGAGCGGCAACTAAAAATAAAATTGGAGCACTTAAAGATGAATTGTCAAAAGCCAAACCCAAATTAGGACTCTTTAATAAAGCTATGGGGCTATTAGGCTCGCGCTTGGGAACCTTTATGCCGGGGCCAATTGGACTTTCTTCTAAAGTGAAGTCAATTAACGATGCGCTTGGACTCTTGAAAAATTTCAAATCCAAACTCCCTTTCAAAGACTTGTTGTCTAAAATTGGAAACCTTTTTAATAAAGGGAAAGATTTAGCTGGGAAAGCCAAAGATTTGGTGGGACAATCCAATAAATTAAAGGAGCAGTTTGATGACCTTACTCAAAAAGGGAAGCAGCTTCAGGACAAACTGGATAAGCAGCTTAAAACGGCCGATCAATTAGAAGAGACGCGTAAAAAATTAGAGGATAAGCAAGCAGAGTTGGCTCAAAAACTGGAGGATCGGCCTCGCAGAATTTTAGATGAATTGATTGATCAAGTTGGAAAAACCGAAAAAGAAGCGAACACCCTAAAAGAAGTCAATCAAAAAGAAGAAAAGTTAAAAGATCAATTGTTGGATCAGTTGGATCAGCTTGAAAAAGAAAAAAATGCCGTTGAAAAGAAGCTTAACGAATTGACAGGACAATTAGAAGATTTAGAGCAAGTCAAAGATGCTTTGGATAAAGATACAACGGACGCTAAAACAGCCGTTGAAGAGGCGAAAAAAGTAGAAGAAAAGATCGATGAATTACAAGCCGACTTAGCTGATTTAAAACCTGCGGAAACCATTGAGTCTGAAATTGATGATTGTGAAAATGAACTCAAAACCATGATCTCTAAAATCACGGGAGCAGGACAAAAGCAAAATAAACTTAAAGATAGGCTCAAACAATTATTCCCAAGACCAGGCAAATTATTGGCCAAGTTGGGGGAATTAAAAATCTTTCAGAATAAATTAAAGCTTCCCAAGGATGGCATTCCAATTGCAGATAAACTCCTGGCTAAAGCAGATGATTTACTCGATAAAGCTGGTAAGCTTAGCGCTAACTTAGAATTGGTGACGGGGAAGAAAACCAAAGTTCAAGAAAAAATAGAGGGACTCGATAATAAATTAGAAAATATACAGCGTACTTACGACGATAAAATAGCCAACGTTGATCAATTGAAAGCAGACTTAACCCAATTAGTACTGGAAAAATCGGGTTTAAAAGATCAACTAGATCAAACTACTGAAGGTCTTAACTCTATGGAAAATAAGGTGAAAGACTTGATTGATCGCTATAATCTATTTGATGAAAACTCCGACTGTTTAGATCAACAAGAATTGGAAGAAAAAATAGACGATCTGCAAGCTGAACAAAACGAGGTTGAGCCAGATCTAGCAGAAGTAGAGGAAACACTGGATAATCTTGAGGCTCAAGAAGCCGCATTGGAGGAGGAGACTGAGGTCTTGTCTCAAGAAGTAGAATTACAAGCGGACCAAGCTCAAGAGATTCAAGCTGAAGAAGCGAAAATTAAAGAAGAATTTGGACAAGACCTTGAGCTGGAGCCTGTTCAGTTAGAAGAATGGGCCGAAAGTTTCGAGGTTAAGCGTAGCTATTGGGATGCAGTATTCCACCCAGATGATGAGGTGGTCGAAGGTTATAAAGGGCGCTATTTTGAAGTCCGACTCAAAGATGCCGATCAGAACGTTAAGCTCCTCTTTGGTCCTGGAGAATACTTTATGCGCAAAACAGATTTTCGCAATAATTATGGTCCAACCATTGGTGCTTTTGTAACGGAAGCCCTCAATGCTATGAAACAGTCTGATCGTGAAAAAATCAAAGTTTTTATCCAGGGGAGTGCTGATATCAGTGGTCAAAATACTTTTAGTGGTAACTTGGATGAGGCCTATTTTTATGATCAAATTGCACGCCTACCTCAGAAGGATGGCGGCGAAAGATTCGAAGGAATGACAAAAGAAGTATCCATCCCAACTAATAATTTTAGAAATACACATCTACCAGATCTCCGCGGTCAGTTTCTGAAAGAAATGATTCAAGTTTATTCTAAAAAACTAGAACCAGTGGTCTTAGAAGGTGCAGTAAAAGAAGTGGTCAATAAAGGAGACCGTAATGCCATTATTTATTTGTTTATACCAGAAGAATTGACAGATCGCTAGTCGAAGATGGTCAGCCATTAAAATCGATACCCAAAGGTCAAATAGCTCCGTAATCCGGACTTGACCATGTCCTCTTCATCAAAGGGTAGCATCAAAGTGAATTTAGCGGGACCTGCGATGGTGCGATAACCCAACGAAATACCTGCGCCTGCTAAGAAAGAAGCTTCTTGCGTCTGAGTGCTAAAAGTTTCTGGTGAGGCAATGTAAGCAGCATTAAAGTCAATCGAGGCCATCCAATTCCGGCTGATAAAATGTTGGTAGCCAATACCAGTACCAAACGCAATACGTGCAGGTAATTCATTGGCATCTAAACCATAAAAAGGCAGGGAACGATTGGTAGTCTTATCTGGGCCACCTAATAAATAAAAATCAGCGAAAGTATTTTGAGCATTAAAAACTAATCCTGCAAAAGGGTTGAGCTTAAGGGATCCATTCTGACTGGTTGGGATATAGCTTTCCATCTTCAAGGTCAATCGTTCGTATTCATCCCTGCTAGCAGGTTCTTGTGGAATGCCCTCTGGAGGACTAATTAAATCTGCCGAAAATTGATCGGCAAAAACAAAGGAGGTCTCTAAGGTCAATACGGCACCACGAGTAGGAAAGACGTTCCTATCCAATGAGTTGTGTTCGAAACCCAGGTAAAAACTAGTGGACCGATAGCGCACATTTTCGAAAAGTTGGCTAGCGACTCCAGACGTGGGATTGGAGAATAACCAATTGTTGCGAAAACCAACTGCGATTAAATTATTAGTTTGCATACGACGTTGCCAACGAATATCTAGTGGGATTTCTACAATACGGTATCGACTGACAATCCGACCCAATTCATAAATTGGAATTTCATTTTTCTGAACACCCAATTGTGTAAAAATGGCACTCTTTTGTTGCTTGCCTGAGTACTTTAATAAGGAAAGATTAGCCGCATAATTATCTGATAATTTCCCAATGAACATCAAACGGCTATTGGGGAATACGGTATTTCTAGTAGTTAAACCTAGAATAAAACCAGCGTTGTTGTAGCTGTCATAAATAAGGGAAGTGCTAAGGTTGTTTAAAGACTTTTCCTGGACTCTTAGTTTTAATACATTTAGCTCCCCGTCTTTAATAATTTGATAGGTAACTTTGGCAAAGAGGTCTGGCCCATATAGAGATGATATCGCAGCTTCTAATTCATTGGCAGCTACATTCCTGCCTTTTAGTGTACGGGCATGGCCCAAGATTTCAGATTGACTGACATTCTTATTATCAGCAACTTCAATGGTGTGAATGTAGATAGAATCCGGTTGTTTTAATTGCTTCAGTTGAGGAGCTGCTCCAATCTGATTGATGGAGTCTGCTAGTTGCTTTAGTGTTTGGTATTGAGCTCTTGCTGCTCGTTCTCCTCTAATGATTAAAGAATCAGCACTTTGAAAGTCCGCAGCAGAATAGTCGACCAAGTCTGGCTCAATATAATAATCAACCAGAGGTAATTGATTTTCATAATCTTTGATACTGTAAAGAAATCCGGCCTGCATTAAGATGTCAGAAAAAGATAGGGTATTCTCAAAAGAAGCATTGTCTGCGCCGACATAGACCGCAATAACGATGTCTGCACCCATTTTTTTTACTTCTTCAACAGGGAAATTCCGGATTAGACCACCATCCACTAAAACCATGCTATCCTTGCGAACAGAAGTGAAAATAGTAGGAATAGCCATACTGATGCGCATAGCATCTGGTAGGTAGCCTTCGCTGATTTCCACTACCTTACCCGTGAGTACATCTGCACCCATACAACG
>CAXIDD010000168.1:0-9507 GCA_964021975.1 uncultured Saprospirales bacterium
AGATCAAATGGGACTAAAAGACGGAGATGTAATTCTTAGTATCAATGGTTATAAAATGATTGATTGGAGCGATATCTCTAGAGTTATGGATGTCCTAGAAGTGGACGATAAAATCAATATAGAATATACCCGCGAAGGAAATAAATATACCAAATCAGATATCATTAAGTCCAGACCAAAAAGAAATTATACCATCAATAACTTATGGTCTAGTAACTCTAATAGCAACAGTAATGCTTTCCTAGGTATTTACTCTGAGGAACTATCTAAGGAGAAGGCAGAACGTTTAGGAATCGAAAATAGATATGGTAGCTATGTCACCAGTGTATTTGAGAATTCTGCTGCTAAGAATGCCGGCCTTCAGCCCTTTGATTACATCTATGGAATAGATGAATATCGGGTAGGAGCAGATCAAAGCTTAACAAACATCTTACGTAGGTACGATGCTGGTGAGAAGGCAGAATTACACTTCATTCGCCAAGGTAAGAACTACAAGTATAATGTAACTTTTGGAAAAAGATCTGCGGCTATTGAGCCCAATAAAAGATCTCGTTGTGAAGATCCTTTCTTAGGCATTCAGCAGAACATGCGTTCTTCTGGTGAGAAGGGTGTAAGAGTAGATGTGGTGAAGAAATCTACTGCTAATGCTTTAGGAATGCGAAGTGGCGATGTTATTTCCCAGATTAATGGTTTCCCAATTGTAGACTGGGCGGATATTAGTCCTGCCATCGATATGTTGGAAGTAGGCCAAGCCATTAAAATAGAATATTACCGTGCTGGACAAAAGATGGTAACAGAGGGGAAAATTGGTTCTTATTGTGATACTTATGGTTCAGGAAACAGCTGGAGCGGGATGTCCATCTTTAGTGATGATGAAGAAGATATAGATGTAGAAGATGTAAGCATTAAAATCGCGACGCTTTCCAGTAGCAACATACAAGATTTAAATAGGGAAAAGGACATGAATTTGTCCACAGACAATAGTCTAAAGATTAATGGCCTAAAGATTTCAGCCGATGGTCAATTGGATATTTTCAACTTACAGTTTGCACTTCCAAACAAAGGAAAAACCTTAATCCAGATTTTCAATAACCAGGGTCGCCAAATCTATACTTATGATCTAGGCTATTTCTCCGGAGACTTTAGTGATGAAGTTGATCTAATGCAAGATGGAACGGGTGATTATTACCTGCAAATTAGTCAAGATGGCAAGAGCCTTACCCAAAAAGTAAGCGTTCAGAATAAATAAAATAATTCAACAAAGAGAAGAGCGCGCAACATCAAGTACTCTAGGTACTAAAATCACCCGACTAAAGAAAAAATTTTAAATCAAGGCGAGGTTTTTCTCAAATTAGTAGAAGCTGCATCCGTATTAATTATGGATGTAGCTTTTTTATTTTGTCATTTTTCTGCTATTCGTGGACCAACTACAGCTTTTTCCAAGCAAACAACTTCTTTATACTCGACTCTTTTTTATAATTTTATTTTTCCAAAATCGAATTAACCAATTTTTTTATTTGAGCTTTAATTAAAAAGCTCATTAGAGTATGAAAAGTTATAAAATGATGATTCAAGCACGCTTATCGATTATGAAATTAGTGACTTTAGCTTTGATGCTAATGCTAGTCCTACCCTCTTATGGGCAGCGTAAAAAGAAAAAAGCTAAAGAAGTGTCTGCTCCTCAAATGGAGGAAGCCAAGGCAGGTATGGATGAAATGGTTTACAATGCAGCTAAATGGCGCTTAGTTGGTCCCTTTAGAGGTGGCCGCGCTTCTGCCGTGACAGGTGTACCTGGAAAACCAAATTTATTTTACATGGCTGCAACTGGCGGTGGAGTTTGGCGCACACAAGATGGAGGCCAAACCTGGGAGAATATCTCCGATGGCTATTTCGGTGGCTCCGTAGGAGACGTTAAAGTAGCAGAATCTGACCACAATGTCATCTATGCTGGTGGTGGCGAGGTAACCGTCCGTGGTAACGTATCTTATGGATACGGTATTTGGAAAACGGTCGATGCCGGAAAAACCTGGGAACATATAGGTTTACCAGATTCTCGTCATGTAGGTCGTATCCGGATTCACCCACAAAACCCTGATTTAGTTTACGTCTCGGTAATGGGAGATTTGTATAAGCCTTCTGAAGAGCGGGGTGTTTTCCGTACCAAAGATGGTGGAAAAACTTGGGAACGCATTCTTTTTGCCAATGATGAAGCAGGGTCGGTTGACCTAGTAATGGACCCTAATAACTCCAGGGTACTTTACGCTTCAACCTGGAGAATCCGCCGGACACCTTACAGTCTGGAAAGTGGTGGTGAAGGTTCTGGTATCTGGAAAAGTACCGACGCCGGAGACACTTGGACCAATATTATGGATGCAAAAGGATTGCCTGATGGCCCAATTGGAATCATAGGTTTAGCTGTTTCTCCAGTGAATTCTGAGCGCGTTTTTGCGATCATTGAAGCCGAAAAAGGTGGTGTTTATCGCTCTGACAATGCCGGCGAATCATGGAGTTTGGTGAATACTAGCCGTGCTTTACGCCAACGTGCTTGGTATTACAGCCGTATTTATGCAGATACCCAAGACGAAGACATCGTCTATGTAATGAATGTGAATTACCATAAATCTACCAATGGTGGACGTAGTTTTGAGGCCTCAAATGCTCCACATGGGGATCATCATGATCTTTGGATTGCACCTGAGGATAATCAAAGAATGGCCATCGCAGATGATGGCGGTGCTCAAATAAGTTTTGACGGCGGCGGCAATTGGTCTACCTATGGTAATCAGCCTACTGCTCAGTTCTATAGAGTCACAACCGATAATGCATTCCCGTATAGAATTTATGCTGCTCAGCAGGATAACTCTACCGTTCGGATCAAACATCGGACAAGTGGAGGCTCAATTGGAGAAAGAGATTGGGAGCCTTCTGCCGGAGGTGAAAGTGCTCACCTAGCCGTAGATCCAGAAAATAATGACATTGTCTATGGTGGTAGTTATGGTGGTCTCTTGACCCGGGTTAATCATGCTACAGAGCAATCACAAGCAATCAATGTTTACCCTGATAATCCTATGGGTTACGGAGCTGAAGGTATGAAGTATCGCTTCCAGTGGAACTTCCCCATCTATTTCTCTCCACACAATTCTAAAAAAATATACACCTTGTCAAACCACGTACACGTAAGTACAGACGGTGGTCAAAGTTGGGAGCTCGCTAGTCCAGATCTAACGAGAAATGATCCTAGTAAGTTGCAAACTTCAGGTGGACCAATTACTCAGGATAATACAGGTGTAGAATATTACTGTACACTCTTTGCCGGATTAGAATCTCCATACGACGACGATTTACTTTGGTTTGGATCAGATGATGGTCTTATTCACGTAAGTAAAGATGGTGGTGGTAACTGGGAAAATGTAACACCAAAAGGGATGCCCGAATGGATGATGATCAACAGTATCGATGCAGATCCTTTCAATAAAGGTGGTGCTTTTGTGGCAGGTACACGTTATAAACTAGGAGATTATCAGCCTTATCTTTATCATACCAAAGATTATGGTAAAACTTGGAAATTAATCGTTAATGGGATTCCTAATGATCATTTTACCAGAGTAGTAAGAGCAGATCCTAAAAGAGAAGGATTGTTGTACGCCGGTACCGAAACCGGAATGTATATTTCATTTGATAATGGTGCCAATTGGCAAGCATTCCAATTGAATTTACCAATTGTCCCAATTACAGACTTGACGATTAAAAATGATAACCTCATTGCTGCTACCCAAGGTCGTAGTCTTTGGATGATCGATGACTTAACTATTATTCACCAGGCAAATGAAGAAGTTGCTAAAAAAGATTTCTTCTTGTTCAAACCAATGGATTCCTACCGTATGGGCGGTGGTGGCCGTCGTGGTGGTGGTTCTTCAAAAACAGAAGGTACCAATCATCCAGGTGGTGTAATGGTAAGCATGTACTTAAAAGAAGCACCTGCTGATTCTGTAAAAGTAGATTTATCCATTCATGAGATGGATGGTAGCTTAATTAAATCTTTCTCTAATAAAGCCAAAGACAGAAGGCAAAGACTCCCAGAACTAAAGGCTGGAGGAAATACTTTTAACTGGAATATGCGCTACCCAGACGCTGAGTCCTTTGACGGTATGATCTTATGGGCAGGAAGTATGGCTGGACCAATGGCCGTGCCTGGAGATTATAAAGTAAAATTGAAAGTTGGAGATATCGAACAAGAACAGACTTTCACCATCTTGAAAGATCCTCGTTCTGAAACGACTATGGCTGGTTTCCAAGAGCAGTTTGATTTCCTAATTGACGTAAGAGATAAAGTCTCAGAGGCACACATCGCCATCAAAGACATTCGTACGATCAAGGATCAATTGAATCACTTCAAAGGACTTTGGCAAGGCCAGGAAGATAGAAAAGACTTAATTGATAAAGCTAATGAAATTGATAAAGCCATTTCTATCATTGAAAAAGAGCTGTACCAGACTAAGAATAGAAGTCGCCAAGACCCGTTGAATTATCCAATTAAATTGACGAATAAACTAGCGCACTTAAATTCTCTTAATGGACGAGGAGCCTTCCCTCCTACTAAGCAATCATATGAAGTGAAGGAAGCTATTTCCAAGCAAATTGATAAGCAGCTAGGTGAGTTTGAAGCCATCAAAGCCAACGAACTTCCTGCTTTCAACCGCATGGTAAAAGAGAAGGCTGTAGATGCTATTCTGCTTAAGGAAAAGAAAGCAACTGATTCTTAATAGTTGTTTTTAAGTGGCATTAACCCACTTCTAGAATTAGAAAGCGCTCTATTGCATTGATGCAGTAGAGCGCTTTTCTTTGGAAAAGATTTGAATTCCAAATCTATTGTATACCAAATTGTGCTTTGGTTGGGATAGACAACATCCCATTTAATTTACAAAGCGCACTTTGCTGATCTCCAAAATCTCTGGTTTTAACCCAAGACATCTCAGTTTGGCTACCACTGATGGCCTGGACCTCCCATTTTGCATCCAATAGATCATTGATTTCAGAATCTACGTACAGCTCGGTGTGTTGTTCTCCTTTTTTAAGGAACCAAGTACCGTGATCATTGTGATCTTCCCAGTGACCACCATCGTAGGTCCCATTTTCATAGAATCTGTACCAGCGTCCTTTTTGAGTATTGCCCGTCGGCATTTCTGTTTCTACCCAATGCTCAAATACCCAAAAGCGGGATAATAAAACAGACGTTTCCATCATATCTGAGGGTGGCGTTTGTGCTGGAGCAGCAGATGCATTACCTACAACTTGTATCACTGGCCCCTTTTGTTCTGGCTTACAACTAACAATAAGCAGTAATAAGAAAATGTACATTATAAATTTCATGGTCTTACAATTTTTAGCAAAAATAAAATTTCTCTTCTAGTTCAAGCACATTATTTTATATTCTTAACCAATCATTTACATTTTTATTTCTCTAAAACTTCCTTTTCCGCTTTATTTTTTCCTTGAGGATTAAACGTTCGCCTCTTTTCTTAGTCTAAAAGTACAAACCCTATTATCCCAGTCATTCATATTATCTTAAACTTATCTCTATGAATAGGAGAAATACCTTAAATACACTAATCGGGCGAGCAGATAAATCCACAACGGTTTTACCTCCTCCATCTGCTGGACTAGAGCCTTATGCTGGTAATTGGGGCTTTTCACAAGCCGCCCACCTGTTAAGAAGAACAACCTTTGGCGCCAGCAAAACAGAAATCGAAGCATTTGTTGATGCCGGCCTGGAATTGAGTATTCAATCTTTATTTACAGAGCGTGCATTACCTGATCCTCCTGTTAATTACAACTATTCGGAAGACCCCAATGTAGCCATTGGAGCTACTTGGGTTAATGCACCCTATATTTTAAACCCTCATGTACTCAATTATAGGAACCGTAGTTTAAGAGCCTGGCAAGTCAAAACCATGCTAGAAGAGCCCATTTCTATACGCGAAAAATTAACCCTTTTTTGGCACAATCATTTTGCGGTCTCCAACATTGCTGATCCTAAGTTTTTATATAAACACATAACCCTACTTCGAGATAATGCCTGGGGAAACTTTAAAGATTTGGTCAAAGCCATCATTATTGACCCGGCTATGTTGCGGTTTCTCAATGGCAACCAAAATACCAAGGAATCACCAAACGAAAATTTCGCCCGTGAATTATTAGAATTATTTACCATCGGCAAAGGACCTTTAGCTGGTCCTGGGGATTATACAACCTATACCGAAGCTGATGTCAGGGCTATTTCCAGAGCTTTGACGGGCTGGCGAGATATCGGTTATTTTAGTCTACTTGAAGAAGTAGAGATAGGTGCGGTATACCGTCCATTTCGGCATGATACCAGCCAAAAGCAACTCTCCCAACGTTTTGGGAATGCGGTAATTGATAACGGTAATGATACCGAATACCAGCAGGTCGTAGATCTAATTTTCCAGCAACCTGCAGTTGCGCATTTTATTGCCAGAAAGCTCTATCGATGGTTTGTCTACTATCAAATCGATGAACAAACAGAAGCCAATGTTATCCAACCGATGGCAAATTTACTAATTCAACAAAATTATGAAATACGGCCAGCTTTAGAAGCATTATTAAAGAGCCAACACTTTTATGATATGCTGAACATAGGACCAATGATTAAAAATCCTTATGACTTTAGCATTGGATTATTTCGACAAAACAAGCTCCCATTACCTACCGAGGAGAAAGCTTTATACGACATTTGCTTAGTCTTATTTGGCTATATCAACCTCATGGAAATGGAGTATTTTGCGCCACCTTCCGTTGCAGGTTGGAAAGCCTATTATCAAGAGCCTGCTTTTTACAGAATTTGGATCAACTCCTCTACTCTACGGCCTAGAATGGCCATGACTGACGTATTTGCTACCGTTGGATTTAGATTACCGAATACCCCGAATCTACAAATAGACGTCTTTAAGCTTTTGGAACAAATTAGTCTGCCTCAAGATCCAAACGTCTTGATTCAAGAACTGACAGAACTCTATTTTCCACTTCCTATTTCACAAACTCAAATTAACAATCTTAAGGAAGTGCTGATTCCGGGGCTTCCTGACTTTGAGTGGACGGTAGAATACAATCTCTATTTAGATAATCCAGAAGATCAAGCCACCAAAGGGGCCGTTGAGATTAAACTCCGAACGCTATTACGGACCATCCTGAATATGCCTGAGTTCTATCTCAGCTAAGCGTTTTATTAAATCTTTTTTACAAATCCATGCTTTGATTTAATTCAAAGTCTAAACTATAAAATAATGAGGAGAAGAAATTTCCTTAAAACCACAGGTACCGCTGTGACATTGCCCCTTCTTTTTAAAGGAATGAACCTATCTGCCATGGAAAAGCCTCTTCTTTTTGATGAGATGGATCCAGAAAACGATAAAGTTTTGGTTTTAATCCAGTTGAATGGTGGCAATGATGGACTAAATACTTTAATACCCTTAGATCAGTATGATACTCTGGCCGAGCTGCGGTCTACGGTAATCTTGCCAGAAAACACTTTAATTCCATTGACCGATACGCTATCGCTGCATCCTTCCATGACTGGATTCAAATCCCTCTATGAAGATGGCAAACTAGGTATGGTTCAAAGTGTAGGTTATCCAAATCAAAACCGCTCCCATTTCAGATCAATGGACATTTGGCAGTCGGGTTCTCCTGCTGATGAAACCTGGACGACAGGCTGGCTAGGGCGTTATTTCGCAAATAATCACCCAGGATTTCCCAATGATTATCCAAGTGAAAGCTATCCAGATCCCTTTGCGATTACCATGGGGTGTGTGGTTTCAGAGACTTGTCAGGGATCAGCTGCTAACTTCAGCCTGACGCTGAATGATCCCTTTGCCCTAAGTCCTTTGGCCGAATCCGCTGGTGAAAACCCTACGGACACGCCTTATGGAATGGAATTAGATTTTCTCAGAACAACCATTGCACAATCTAATCAATATGCAGAAAAAATCACCGAAGCAGCAGGTAAGGGGAGCAACCAAGTAGCCTATCCAAGCTCTAGACTAGGAGAACAATTAAAAAATATCGCTTTGTTAATCTCAGGTGGTCTTCAAACCAAAGTTTACGTGGCGAGTATTGGTGGTTTTGATACACATGCCAATCAAGTAGACGCAGGGGATACAACCACTGGCGAACACGCTGCCCTATTGTCAACTTTATCTGAGGCGATGAGTGCTTTTCAATCCGATTTGCAAGCATTGGGCATCGAAGAGCGGGTCATTGGTCTAACCTTTTCGGAATTTGGCCGCCAAATAAGGTCTAATTTCAGTTTGGGGACAGATCACGGAACAGCTGCTCCTTTATTTGTATTTGGTGCTTGTGCCAATAGTAATATTTTAGGCGAAAACCCTGAAATAAGCCCAGATATTGAAGTGCAGGAAGGCCTACCGATGCAGTATGACTTTAGAGATGTTTATGGCTCCATTTTACAAGATTGGTTTGGCCTGTCTTTAGATCGTATTCAAACTTTACTACATCAACAATACCAATACCTCCCCGTAATACAAAATTGTCAGCTAGCCACCCAAACGGAAATTGCACCAACAATTCAATTTGAATTAGAAGCTTTCCCTAATCCTTTCAGACAGCAAATCAACATTCACTTTTATAGCCCCGGTGGCAGAACCAGGGTAAGTATTTTTGATAATTTGGGTAGTGAACTATCCGTTTTATTAGATCAAGACATTCCAGCTGGCAATCACCAGCTTAGTTGGAATAGCCAGCGGTATCCTTCTGGTAGCTATTATTACCGTTTTCAACATGGAAGCTTTCAGCAAACCAAACGAATAATTAAGATTGATTAGCAGTGAGTAAATAAAATTCAGCAAGCAATTTAGAAGCTATTTAACGGAAGTCAGAGAATCGAGCAGTAAAATCGCCCGTTTCTCGGTTTTTTCCAGGAATATTCCAGGTGCCATCGTAGCTTATTTTTTTGGGTAAATAATGCCCCTTGAATTGAGTCAATTCGACGGACATTACTACTGAACAACTAGCTATACCTTGATTAATGATTTCATACTTTCGGCCAAGTACCTGAAAAGTATTGGGATCGAAATAGGTTTTTAGGTATTTGATCAAGGTTTTTCCTTTCTTTTTTTGGGTGAAGCTATCCTTTACCTGGATGGTAAAAGCCCAACAATTCTCCTGACTTAAATAAGTTTCCTTGCTAATGGTATAGTTATAATAAGGCATTAGTTCTTCTGAAAAAATCGCAGTTTTATTTGCTACAATTGGGACCTCTACCCTTTCGCCAGGCTGAAAAATAAAAGTCTTTAATTCTTGATAGTATTTTTGTAGCCCCTTCGCATCCTCACTATACTCAGAATTGGTTAGGCAGGTTTTGTGGTGGGTATAAAAGACTTTATCGTACATTTTAGCGGTGAAGTATCTATAACTGTTGTTTCTTTTAAAAAAATTACCAGAACTTCTAGGGCCGTTTAGAAATTGCATCCT
>CAXIDD010000169.1:0-9465 GCA_964021975.1 uncultured Saprospirales bacterium
GAAGTACCGAAAACAGCGCCTTTAGAAACTGAGGTAACTGCAAACCAAGCTGAACCTGAACAAGTTAAAGAACCCATCCCCGCTACTGAAAATAAAAGTTCAACAGAAGATAATGACCTAATTAGAGTTCCAAAGCTGGGAGATGTAAAGAGTATGCTCCAACAACTTCGAGAAGAAGCTGCCACAGAAGTAGTAGCGGTGGCGAAACACGAGCTCAACCTTGAAAACCTTATAAAAATTTGGAAAGAATACTCCGCTCAAGTAGAACATGATTCTCTGCGCAGTATGCTCAATCAGGTAGAATTAGAGTTAAATGAAAAAGCCATCACCGCAGTAGTTCCTTCTAAATTAGTGGAGAATGCAGTTCGACAAGAATCAGATATCATTCAAAAAATTAGAGATGATTTTGCGATTTCTGATCTCAGCTTAGGCATAAAGATTGATAAATCTAAAGTGGTAGAAGCTCCTAAAAGATCTAAGCCACTATCTAATAAGGAACGCTTAAGAAGTATGTATGAAGAAAACCCAGAAGTGAAAACACTGGCAGATCGTTTTGGATTACGTTTTGATGACTAATAAATAAGCCTATATTTATTGTTACAATTAGCTACGTAAAAGTATCCTTGGTTTCTTAAGAGGTTTTTAATACTGCTGTGTAGCTTAGAGGACATTAACCGTTAATATTATACAGCAATTCTAATTTTTTTAAATCTTTGCAAAACGCCTTGTTCTTTTATAGTGTTAAAAAATAGCACTAAAAACAGTTAAAAATGAGCGATAAATCTTTGTGGTATCTAGAAAATATTGATGTAGTTGGCATTTTTTGCCCCCAAAAAATTGGGGCAGGCCAAATGCAGGAACACGTCCATAAAGTTTATAATAAAGGAGAATACGTTTTTTTGCCAGAAGAGTATGCAGATCGTATTTTCTTTTTAACCGAAGGTCGTGTTAAAATTGGGACCTATAGTGAGTCCGGAAAAGAGGTCACCAAAGCTATCTTAACCGCCGGCGAAGTGTTTGGTGAGCTGGCTTTGGTCGGAGAAGATAAACGCCGAGACTTTGCCTATGCTATGGAGGAAACGACGGTTTGCGTTGTGACCATCCCAGAAATGAAATCTTTGATGCGTGAGCACAATGGACTGAACCTTTTTTTAATGAAAATTATGGGCTCACGTATGTTGGAAATGGAGCATCGATTGGAGTCTTTAGTTTTTAAAGATTCTAGAACCCGTGTGGTAGAATTCCTTTATAACCTGGGTTTGAAAAAAGGTCAAAGAGTAGGTTATGAAACCTTAGTCCGAAAATTTATGACCCATCAGGAAATTGCTAACCTAACCGCTACCTCCAGACAAACGGTCACAACTATCCTAAATGAACTGCGTAATAAAAATATTCTTACCTTTAATCGTAGGCGGCTTTTGATTAGAGATATGAATGCCTTGGCAAAAGAAGCAGAGCTGCCCATCGCTTCTTAAGACCAACAACTCAATAAGGATTAATGGCAGATACGCGGCCCGTTCGCCAAGATTATAATACCACTTTTTTAAGCGCACTGGATCAGTTGAATCCAGCTCAAGCCCGAGCGGTCGACCAAATCGATGGTCCAGTGATGGTGGTAGCTGGCCCTGGAACTGGCAAAACCCATATCCTAGCCGCTAGAATCGGTCGGATTTTAATGGAGACGGATACTCAAGCCAATAATATCCTTTGCCTTACTTTTACAGAAGCTGGTGTCGTTGCGATGCGCGAGCGCTTACTCCAATTCATTGGTCCAGAAGGACATCGGGTCCATATTTATACTTTCCATTCTTTTTGTAATCACATCATACAAGATAACCTTGCGGTTTTCGGTCGCCAAGATATGGAACCCTTGAACGAATTAGATCGGATTGATCTGGTTCGTAAGCTACTCCGTCGCTTACCCGCAGATCATCCTTTGCGGTTGGGTGTTTCGGACCCTTATTTCTATGAAAATCAACTCTACCAGCTTTTTCAAACGATGAAAACAGAGGACTGGTCCCCTGCTGTCATTGAAGCAAAAGTAGAGGACTATCTTGCTGATCTACCCCAGCAAAAAGCATTTATTTATCAAAGAAGATCTGGACCCAACGAAAGAGGAAGTCTGAAAACAGCTAAAATTGAGGCGGAAGCCCAAAAAATGAAAAAATTGTTGGCTGCTGCACGCTTATATCCACTTTACGAAAAAGAAAAATATCAGGCTCGTCGCTATGATTACGCTGATATGATTCTTTGGGTACTTCGGGCTTTTGAAGAAAATGAATATTTACTCCGAAATTATCAAGAGCAATATTTGTATTTGTTAGTAGATGAATACCAAGACACCAATGGTGCCCAAAATGAGCTGGTCATGCAATTGGCCAATTATTGGGAGCTGCCTAATATTTTTATTGTTGGAGATGACGATCAGTCTATTTATGAATTTCAAGGTGCTCGCTTGAAAAACCTAACAGATTTTTATCAGCGTTACTTGGAAGATATTGAGTTGGTCGTATTGACTCAAAATTACCGATCTAACCAAACGATTCTGAATGCGGCACATCGTTTAATTGATGAAAATACGATCCGGATTATTCATCGTTTAGAAGGACAGGGAATTAGCAAAGATTTGGTTGCCGCCCACCCGAATCGACCAGCCTTAAAACAAGCAGTACGAGTCGTCGAATTCTCCAATGAAGTACAAGAAATTGTTGGTGTTTTTGAGGCCGTTAAAACCTTGCAGAAAAAAGGGGCTGATCTTAGTGAGATAGCCATTCTCTATGCTCGCCATCGACAGGTAGAACTATTGACCTTATTGCTAGAAAGAGCACAAATACCTTATCAAACCAAGCGGAGAGTTAATGTGCTGGATACTTTGCTGGTTCAAAAAGTTCTGCACATTTTAAAGTATTTCAGGCAAGAAATGAAGTTGCCTTTCTCAGGAGAATACCTGCTTTTTGAGTTGCTACACTTTGATTTTTTAGAATTATCCGCTGCGGAATTGGCAAAAATTAGTTGGCAGAGTGCCTCCTTAGATAAAGACCAAAAAATTACATGGCGAAAGTTAATACAAGAAGCCGCTTTCCTAGAAAAGATTAAAGTCAAAGAACCTCAAAATTATCTGGAAATTGGCCAAACATTGGATCGTCTATTACAAGGGAGTGTTAACTGGAGCGTACCAGTATTAATGGAGCAAATTTTCAATCAGCTGAAAATTTTGAACTTTATTTTTCAGCAATCAGATCGAGTGGTACAATTACAGCAATTGAACACCTTGCTCAATTTTGCCAAAGCAGAAAGTCGTAAATCGCCAGAGCTGTCTGTAGAAGCTTTCTTACAGTTGATTCAGCGGATGCAACAGAATCGGATTACATTGGCTATGGAGTCTTCTTTGGGCAATGAAAAAGCTGTGCAACTGGTGACTGCGCACAGCTCAAAAGGATTGGAATTCGAACAGGTTTTTATTTTAGATGTAACTAAGAAAAACTGGGAACCTAAAAAGCAAGCTGGGAATTTTCATTTCTCTATGCCAGACACCCTGACCTTATCTGGGGAAGAAGATGCACTAGAAGCCAGGAGACGTTTGTTTTATGTAGCTATAACCAGAGCAAAAACAAATTTACAAATTAGTTATGCCTTACAAGATCAGCAAACCAAGCCTAAGCAGCGAGCTATTTTTGTAGATGAATTGTTGACTGCCTCTGACACTGATTTTCAAAAGGGGCAGGTGACCGATGCTCAATTGATGGACAGTCAGATATTACAGCTCGTGCAGCCAGAAGAAGTAATTCTACCAACTGCCCCAAAGGCTTATATCGATCAGTTATTAGCCAACTTTCGGATGAGTATTTCAGCGTTGAATACCTATTTAAGATGTCCACTGAGTTTTTATTATACCTACATTTTGAAAGTGCCGACTTTATACAGTGAAGCCGCCGCCTATGGTACTGCGATGCACTATGCTTTACAGCAACTCTTTTTAAAAATGCAGGCTTCCAGGCCCAAAAACTTCCCTGCTGAGCGCGCTTTCCTCCAATATTTTGAACAGGAAATGGAACGTTTACGCTTCTATTTCACCAAAGAGTCTTATAGTCAGCAATTGCAAAGAGGGCAATATGCTCTAAAACGGTATTACCAGTATCATTATGGGCGCTGGTCCAAAAAAGTAATCGTTGAATATACCATTCGGACCGCTGAAATAGCAGGCGTACCATTGACTGGAACTTTAGACAAAATTGAGTTTAAAGAAAGTCAATCTATTCATATTGTTGACTATAAAACGGGCCGCCAGCAGGCTAGAAAGACCAGGAGGCCGACGGATAAAAACCCTTACGGTGGTATTTATTGGAGGCAGTTGGTTTTCTATAAATTATTGTATGAGCATTTTGATAAAACAGGGAAAATGGCTCGTAGCGCAGAAATTGCGTACTTAGATCCTGGGCCAGATGGTCAGCCTCAGCAAGAAATCATAAACTTTAAGGTGGAAGATACACAGCAAGTCAAGCAAATGTTGCAAAATGCTTACCAGTCCATTTTAGAACACGACTTTTACAAAGGCTGTAATGAGCCAAGCTGTCATTGGTGTAATTTTGTAAAAAACCAGCAGCTGGGCCGTCGAATGGAGCAGACTGAGTTGGAAGAATTAGATGATTAAGTAAGTATGCTCATAGCTATCAATACACGTTTCCTAATCAAGGATAAAATGGGAGGGGTGGGTTGGCACAATTACGAATTGTGCAAAACCTTAGTAGAACAACATCCCGAAGATGAGTTTATCTTCTTATTTGATCGGCCTTTTGATCAATCATTTATTTTTGCAGACAATGTTAAGGCAGTCTTTCTACCACCACCAGCCCGTCGACCAGTCCTGTGGTACTTATGGTTTGAGTGGGCACTACCGGCTTATTTTAAGTGGGCAAAACCAGACGTTTTTTTATCACCAGATGGTTATTGTAGCCTTCGTACCAAGGTGCCCACGGTAATGATTACCCACGATATTGCATACAGGCACTATCCAGACCAAATACCAGCTTGGGCGTTAAAATACAATCAGCGGAATGTACCCCGTTTTCTAGAACGGGCCAATCGAATTTTGACCGTTTCTAAATTTGGCAGGGAAGATATATTAAAGCATTATAACATCGATGCTGCTAAAGTAAAAGTAGCTCCTAATGCTTTAAGGGGGGACTTTAATCCACTTAGTTCTGAAGAAAAGCAAGCCATAAAATTTGCCTATGCAGATGGGCAAGACTATTTTTTTTATTTGGGAGCAGTCCACCCAAGAAAAAATGTACACCGACTTATTAAGGCTTTTGATCACTTTAAAAGAGCAACTAATGCTCCCGTCTGTTTATTAATAGCTGGTCGATTTGCCTGGCAGACCGGAGACATTATGGAAGCTTTCCAGGCTTCAGAATATCAAGAAGATATTCAGTTTTTAGGCTATGTACCAGATGAAGAGTTGTCGAAAGTACTAGGGGCAGCGATAGCACTTGCTTATGTTTCACTTTTTGAAGGTTTTGGGCTACCCATCTTAGAGGCAATGCATTGTGAGGTACCCATTTTGACTTCATGAGTAAGTGCTATGCCGGAGGTAGCGGGTAAGGCCGCTTTACTAGTAGATCCATTGGATACGGAGGCAATAGCGGGAGGATTAAAGGTACTTTATGAAGATAAAGATCTGCGGCAACGTTTAGTTGAGCAAGGTGTTTTAGAACGACAACGCTACACTTGGGATGAAACAGCTCGGTTGGTTTATGAAAGTATCGCATATTTATTGAATAAATAGAAATTTAATGCTATATTTGCAGCATTAATTTATTATTTATCTTTTGAATCATCTATGCATAGTATTCGCCAATTCAAGGTAGGCATTCAAATAGGCTGGTATCCAGCAGCCTGGATACCAGTTTTACGCTATTTGCTTAAAATAAATTCACTCTCTATTCCAGTTCCACAACGCTTCGAATTAGTAATGTAAATAAGGTTATTCATAGTATTTTCTATTTTGGTTTGAATTAATAAACTCAATATAAGGCCTTAAGGAAGATCAAATTGAGACAATATATATAGTCATTTTACGTATAGGTAAGAGATTAATACATGAATTGATTTATTTAAATTATTGTTTTACAAGGGTTTAGGTGATTATGAATGGGTGATTTTGTTACATTGGCTAAAAAGCTTGCTATTTACTTATTAATTAATAAATATTAGATTTGTTTAGGTAGTCCATGCTTATGGACTATTTATTCCTTTTGTTTAAAGATTAAGAAATGAACAAGCTAAGTGAGCTAATCAAATTGGTAAGTCCCAATAAAATTAAACAGATAAGTATTTTAAGTCCTTCTCTATCTAAGCACACCAAACTGGTGCAATTGTATCAAGGAATTTACACTCAGAAATTTCAGACAGATGCGGATGCGATTAAAGTATTGTATGGTCTTGGCCCCGTAGGGAGTAAGTATTCTAAATTAAAGAATGATCTGGAAACAAGGCTTCTAAATGTATTATTAGCTTCAGATTTGACCAATAGCCAAATGAATGCCCGTCAGAAAGCTTACTTCAAATACTTTAAAATTTGGGCGGCAGCCAATATCCTAATTCGCCTAGGGATCATTAATTATTCTACCCGAATTTTAGAAAAGACACTTAAGCATTTTGAAAAGAATGAATTTACCAGCTTAAGTCTGGAAACATCCATGCTCTTACGCAACCACTATTATCGGCATTTAGGCAATGCCAAAAAGGGGGCTTTTTACAATAAAAAAACCAACTTATTGCTCGCTCAATATAATGCAGAGATTGTTTTGAGTGGTTACATGGAGCAAATCGTAGTACATTATGTAAAAGAAAAAGGAGACAATAGTCACCTCGATCAGGTCATCGATGAATTCATCACCAAGGCTAAAGAAATATTGCCAAAAGAAACCAATGCCACGATTATTTATCGGATGAAGATGCTGGAAGTTACTAAGTGTATGAACTTGCATAATTACGAGGCAACGGCTAAAATTTGTGAAGAAGTAGTGGCCTATTTCGAAGAACATAAACAACACTTTAGAACTTATATCATCATCTTTATCAATCAATGGATCATTAGTTGTACGCAATTAAAAGCTTATAAAAAAGCCACAGAATTGGTGCAAAAAGCTTTGACTTATTTACAGCCTGGAGAGTTCAATTGGTTTAAATTAATGGAATACCGGACGCAATTGGCTTTCTATAAACAAGATTATACTACTGCTTATAAAACCTATCGAGCCATTATTAGGCACTCCAATTTTTTAGAATTGCCAGATCCGGTTCAAGAAGAATGGCGCTTATATGAAGCCTATGCGCAATTTGTATTTTTAGCAGGCCAAGTAGAGGGGCCTAAAAATGGCTATAAAAAATTTAAAGTGCATAAATTTCTCAACGACATTTTTATCTTTTCTCAAGATAAAAAAGGCCTGAATATTCCCATCCTAGTCATTTACCTGTGCTATTTATTGATGTACCAAAAGTACAATACGATTATCGACAAAATGGAGGGTTTGGAAAAGTATCGTCAGCGCTATTTATCTACAGAAAAACATAAGCGAAGTAATATTTTTATAAAAATACTTCTCCTGTTTTTTAAAAATAATTTTGATGCTAAAGTCGCTAATAAAGAAGTCCAGCCTCATCTCGATGAATTAAGTAAATATCCATTTAACATCCTGACCTCCGATCATGAGCTAGAGATTATTCCATATGAGCACCTTTGGAATATCATTTTGTGTTTAAAAAAAACAGGATATCCTGCTATCCAAAGACGGTCTACCTTTCAATAGTAGAAGGATTTAAACCCCTAAATTCGGTTGGTAAAGATTAAATAGCGAACCATACGTAGGAAATTTGGTTTCTTGTTAAAACAAAGTGAAGCGGTTACATGGGGTGTGAAATTCATTAATTAATTGATTCCCAAATCATTACCAAATTTTTAAACAAATGAAATGCCCATGGGTGTCGCCCACCAGAACGCGGATGAATATAGGGAATCTGCTTGATGAGTTATCTTTGCTCAAAAAAAGATATGAGCAATAAGATTAGTTTTGATCAGGTAATAGAAGTAGGGTGCGCTGCTGATGTGCACAAGAATAATATAGTAGCTACGATTCGTTGGGGAAGTGATAAGTACGAGACCAAAGAATTTGGCTGCTACACGAGTTCATTGACAAAATTAAGAGCATGGTGCCAAAAGCACGGTGTTACACACTTTGCTATGGAGAGTACTGGCGTTTATTGGAAGCCGGTGTACAATATATTGGCAGAAGAAGGCCAACTGGAGATTATCTTGGTTAATGCCCGTCATGTCAAGAATGTACCTGGCCATAAGACAGATAAAAAAGATAGCATTTGGTTAAGTAAGCTTTTGCTGAGTGGCTTGTTAAAGGGAAGTTTTATACCTCCCACGCCAATTCGTGAACTTAGAGATCTGGTGAGATATAAGAAGAAAATTGTTGAGCAACGCTCTTCGGAGAAAAATCGAATTATCAGAATTTTGGAAGATGCGAATGTTAAGTTAAGCAGTGTATTAAGTGATGTACATGGGGCGGTTGGCCAAAAGATCATTCAGGATATCTTAAATGGGATCACAGATGCTAAGCGACTGTCTAGGCATTATCATGGAAAGATGCATAAAAGTCGTAAGGAGTTCCGTTTGGCCCTTGAAGGTCGGATTAGGGCACATCATCGTTTTATGCTAAAGACGCTAAAAATGAGTATTGACCAAAAGGATGAGTTGATCAACACTATAGAAGCTCAAATTGATGAACAGATCAAAGCGTATCAAGAAGACGTGGACAACTTACAAACCATAGATGGTGTAGG
This sequence comes from uncultured Saprospirales bacterium, assembly GCA_964021975.1. Classification (GTDB taxonomy): domain Bacteria; phylum Bacteroidota; class Bacteroidia; order Chitinophagales; family Saprospiraceae; genus DATFKA01. The sequence continues at coordinate 8,851 of CAXIDD010000169.1, forward strand.
TCGAGATAGTGCCATAACCATCATCAGTGAAATTGGGAATGATATGAGTCAGTTTCCTAGTGAAAAACACTTAAGCAGTTGGTCTGGGATGAGTCCAGGAAATCACGAGAGTGGTGGTAAAAAAAAACGCCAGGACAATAAAAGGCAATAAGCACCTCAAGACTTGTCTGGTGGAATGTGGCTGGGGAGCCACGCGTAAGAAAAAGGGGGTGCTTAAAACGAAGTATACTCGTTTGGTCAAACGACGAGGCAAGAAAAAAGCACTAGTGGCCATCGGTCATGATATTATTATAGCGGCTTATTTTATGATAAAGGATAAGGTGCCTTACAATCCGGTACAACCAATATCGGAGGAAGACTTGAGAAAGAAACAGATGGAATACCATCTAAACAAAGCCAAAGCATTAGGACTAGAAATCTAAAACACTAAAAAATAAAAGTCGGTTTTTTACTGGGACGCAAGAGCCCGCACATGAAATTGATGTTAGACTGGTTAAGCACCAAACACTGTCGCCTCGAGCACGAAAATGAAAATTTACACTCTTAATTAGTCAAAACTGAAATTGCATAACTGTTTATAAAACAAGACTTTATTAAAATTATATACACATGAAA
>CAXIDD010000170.1:0-9458 GCA_964021975.1 uncultured Saprospirales bacterium
CTCAACTAAAATAAAAAAAGGCTATCTCATAATTCAATCTTATGAGACAGCCTCTTTTTAAGCGTTTAAGAAAAAATACAACTGATATCCAAAAAGAAACACTCCCGCAATCACCAAATAATAGTTAGCAGCCTTGTAAAATGCCTGATAAGACTTTAAGGATTTCCATCTATTGATCACAAAGACAATTGGAATCAATGCCAGTACTTGCCCCAGCTCTACCCCAATGTTGAAGCTAATGATTTTAGCTAAAAATTGCTCCGTACCTATATCAAAGGATTGCAGTCTGGTGGATAAGCCCAGGCCATGAATCAAACCAAAGGTTAAAACCATAGCTAGCAAATTGGGCGATTTGACTTTGAATACTTTCTCGAAGCCGCCCAAGTTCTCAAATCCTTTGTATAAAACACTCAGCCCAATCACTGCATCTATCAAATATTCATTCACTTGAACACCCCAATAAGTTGCAAAAATGAGTGTAATACTGTGTCCTATCGTAAAGGCCGTAATAAACCGAATGATATCTTTAAACCCATTTAGATAGAAAATAACGCCTACCAAAAACAGTAAATGGTCGTAGCCTGTGAGCATGTGCTTGGCTCCTACCCAAATGTAATCCAGCAGGTCTCCACTGGCTAATAATTTGTAGTCGGCACTCGTTACATCGTGTGCTCCAAGTACGAAAGGCAGTAAGAAAAGTATAATTAAGCTTAGAAACTTTCTCATTATGCTTTGCGATTAAACCAAAGAAATAAACCCAAAAATAATACTAAACTACTACCCCAATAAACATAAGCTGGAATGCCCAAACTGGCTTTCTCTTCATGGTGATGGTTATCCTCTTCAACAACCTCATGGTGGTAGCCATCTCCAATCTCAAAAGAAAGCGTAGCCCAATTGGATTCGTGGGTCAGTCCAGCTTCCTGGGATTCAACAAGATAGATGGTGCGGAGATACCAAATCCCTTTTTGGTTAATATTGACTGTAAGTATACCATCTGCATCAGTACGAAGCTGTGTAAGGACATAATTATGGTCTTCTTCTGCATTCTCAGGATGGTCATGGGCCACGCCTGCTGCGTGCGCTTGTTCATGACTCATTTTGGGTGCCCCTACATAAACCAATTGATTGGTCAGCGGCGTTCCTTGCCAAAGTAATTCCAATTGCAGGGAGTGTCCAGGGTGTAAATCATAAGGATTGCTTAGTGGAATGAATTCTAGTGGATACCCCAGTTGGGTCTGAAAATCAGGTGTGAGTTGGTCTCCTACCTGAAAAATTGTTTTGACGTGTTTTGAATATTTTTCTACCGCATCTTGGCCTAGTGCATCGTTGTCTTTACGCCATTCTAGCATATCCAGGACACCATCGTGCTCTAGATAGTCATTGAAGGCAGTCGCGTACATCGCAAAATTTCGTGGGCGCGTGGAGACACCAGCTACCCATGTTCCTGCAGCTCCCGTGTTAAAATTTAAGATAGTTGCTCCATCTTTATCCGACCATTGATTGGAATCGATTGGGAAGCGTTTTCCTGCTCCAAATAAGCTCGCATCTGCCATACGGTCCCGGTCGATGGTGTTGTCACTGCGATCAAATGTCCCATTAAAAAGCTGGATGCTCGATGGTGTATCTGCTTGGAGGTAATAAGTCTCTAATTTTAGGAACATATCGTGACTGCTGAATAGGATCAGCGCGACAAAAAGAAGGAGTAAATTTCTCAAGGTCTATTGTTTTGTTTTTTGATAATAGATTTATCTAAGATCGCTATATATATAAAGCTATGCGATTCTACAAATGGTTTAAACTAATTACGGATTTATCTGTGTATTTGGATTTAATTTTAAAAAAATAAGAGCTTCTAAATCAATAGAATAAAAATTTAAGCAATTATACTTTATTAGTTCCAGTTGCTTACCTTTAGCTAATTGACTAAAATTAGCTAAAATGCATCGTACCATTCCTCTCCTAATTTTCACCTTATTATTGACTAATTTTTCATTAAGCGCACAGCTGGATCAAACTAGATTAGCCAAAGATCTCAAAATATTAGCCTCCGATGAATACGGTGGCCGACCTACCGGCGATAACGAAAAAGCTAGAAATTATTTATTAGACCAACTAGAGGATGTCGCTCCTATTTATGCTGGAAAGGTAGATACTTTTGGCTTTATGGATCGCCTCAAGCAAGTGCATAAAGGCTATAATGTGGTTGTCCAAGTAAAGGGTACACGTTTCCCAGAACAGTATATCGTACTTTCTGCGCACTATGATCACCTCGGCGAACGAGACGGCAAGATTTACAATGGTGCGGATGACAATGCTTCCGGTACAACAGCGCTCTTAGAATTGGTCCGTTACTTCAAAGATAACCCTGCCCGACACAGCCTAATTTTTGCTTTTTTTGACGCTGAAGAACGAGGCCTCCGTGGCGCAGATCGCTTTACAGAAGATCCTCCCGTCCCCTTAGAGCAGATCAAAGTAAATCTCAATATGGATATGGTTGGCCGAAATGATGACAACACCATTAACATCTGTGGGACCTATCAATTCCCTGAGCTAACTAAGCCACTGAAAAAAGTGATTCGAAAAAGTGATCTAATCATCACCAAAAAACACGAAGGCCCTGAATACAAGGGGAGCGACAATTGGACAGGGTCCAGCGATCATGCCCGTTTTGCTAAAAAAGATATCCCTTATCTTTATTTTGGCGTTGAGGATCATCCGGGCTACCATCAACCCAGCGATGACTATGAATTCATCAATCTAGGTTTCTTATATCAAGTCACCCAATTGGTACAGCAAACTACAGAACGGTTGGATCGTAAAATACGCAAGATGAAGTAGATCAAAAATTTAGCTATTGAGCCATTCCTTAAAGTATGCCAATGAAAAAATCAGCTACATTATTATTAGGTATTGCCATTTTATGTGCAGCCTGCCAATCCAATAACACCTTTTTTAAAGATACCCTATGTATCAAAAACATTACCATCATTGACCCCGAAGATGGTGCAAAGAAAAGCCAAACCGTTCTGATTAAAGATGGGAAAATCTTGCAAATCACTCCATCTAAAGAACTGGTTCTATCCTCAAAAAATACGGTTGTAGACGGTACGGGTAAATACCTTATTCCTGGACTTTGGGATGCACACGTCCACTTTGCCTATATCGAAGAAATGGCTCCCGTGATGTTTGATTTATTCTTGGCCTATGGGATCACCAGTGTACGTGATACGGGCGGGGAAATTGATTTTGTTAAACAATGGAAAGATAAGGCACAAGCGGATCCTTTGAACGCTCCTAGAGTAATGATAGCAGGGCCACTACTGGATGGCATGCCCAATGTTTATGATGGTAGTGATATTGGCCATCCACCCTTATCAGTAGGTTTGAAAACGGTAGATGATGTAGTTCGCAAAATTGAAGAACTGGATGCACAAGGTGTAGATTTATTAAAGGCTTATGAAATGTTGACCCCGGAGCAGTTTTCCAAAGTGGCAGCATTAGGGAAAGTAAAAGGTCTCAAAGTAACCGGACATGTGCCCCTTAGTATGGATGTAATTAGTGCGTCTAATGCTGGATTAAATAGTATGGAGCATCTGCGCAATTTGGAATTGTCCTGCGCTTTTAATGCGGATGAATTACTTGCTCAACGAAAGAAATTATTAGCCCTTGGTAAAGATGATACCGGAGCGATTCTGCGTACTCGTATCCACCAAACTCAAAGGCCAGATGCCATCAATAACTTTGATGAAACCCAGGCCAATAAGGTTTTACAAGTTTTGGCGAAAAATCAGACTTGGCAAATTCCAACGCTTGCTTTGAATACAGGCTTTGTTAAAAAGCCTTTTGCTAAGCCAGGTTGGGATGCAGATTTTCAATATTTCCCAGGTGTAATAGGGCAGCAGTGGGCTACTGAAATTGCGAATGTACAACAAGCAGAAATGACGGAATTTCGAATTCAACAAAACGACTATATGCTTGATATGGTTAGCCGAATCCACGAGGCTGGAATTCCAATTATGGCCGGTACGGATACACCTATTTTCTATTTGACGCCCGGTCGGAGCCTACATGAAGAATTGGCCGTATTGGTAGAAGCTGGCCTCTCTCCATCAGAGGCCCTAAAAACGGCGACCACTAATCCTGCACTGTACTTTGAACTAGAAGATGAGTTAGGCCGAATTAAGGAAAATTATTGGGCTGATTTGTTGATTCTGGATGCAAATCCACTAGAAAACATCAACAATACATTGCGTATTAATGCCGTGATTAAGCAAGGGCATTACATGGAGAGAAATACTATTTTTGATCGGCTGAATACATTGGAAGAGTAAGCAAAAACACCTATGGCAAATAGTATAAAATACAGAACTTGTCATCTTTGCGAAGCCATGTGTGGTTTGGTAATTGAGGTAAAAGACAATCAGCCCATTTCGATTAAAGGTCACCAAGAAGATATTTACAGCCAAGGACATATCTGTCCAAAAGGCTACGCGATGATCGACTTACACAAAGATCCCAACCGATTAAAACAACCCGTAAAAAGGACTACGGAAGGGTGGCAAACCATTTCCTGGAAGGAAGCTTTTGATTTGGTTGAAAAAGGCTTTAAAAAAATCAGAAAAAAATACGGTAATAATGCTATTGCGACCTATACCGGAAACCCAACCGTTCATAATACAGGCACCGCCATTAGCCTATATGATACCATTAAGGCCCTAAAGACCCGTAATCGTTTTGCTTCTCATAGCCTGGATTCCGTTCCTGTCTTTTTGGTCAATCAAATGATGTTTGGCCATGCGATGCTAGCACCTGTTCCTGATATTGACCGCCTGGATTACTTGCTGATTATAGGTGCCAATCCAATAGCTTCGAATGGAAGTTTCATGTCTACACCCAATATTAGAGGTAAAATAAAAGCTATTCAACAAAAAGGAGGGAAAGTAGTCGTCATCGATCCTCGAAAAACGGAAACAGCTCATAAGGCGAATGAGCATTATTTCATCTATCCAGAACAAGATGTTTTATTGCTTTTAGCAATCGCTAATGAATTATTTAAAAGAGATGCGATTGCTCCTTCCCGAGCTTTATCTTTTTCAGATCATTTTGAAGAATTAAAGACCATCGTTCAGCCATACACCAAAGAAATAGTTGCGCCAATTACTGGAATTCCAGCTGGCCAAATCGCTCATATAGTAGATGACTTGTTACACTATCCTAATAGTATTATTTATGGTCGATTGGGCGTTAACACGCAATCTTATGGTAGCTTATGCCAATGGTTAATTACCGTTTTAAATCTCTTATTGGGACGTTTGGATGAACCCGGTGGATTACTATTTACACTACCCGCCATTGATTATGTAACTTTAATGGCTCACGAATCAAAAATGTTTCGGTATAAAAGCCGCGTGAAGGCTTATCGAGAAATTGTTGGAGAATTTCCAACAGCTACTTTAGCGGATGAGATTTTAACGGAAGGCCAAGATCAAGTGCGTGGCTTTTTAAGTATCGCGGGGAATCCAGCTCGTTCGGCACCAAACTCTACTTTAGTAGAAACGGCTTTAGCCGATTTGGAATTTATGGTTTCTGTGGATATGTATATTAATGAAACTACTCAGTATGCAGATGTTATTTTACCCCCAGCTGTTGGATTAGAAACCATGCATTATTCTTTTGTTTTACATATGGTAGCGACCCAAAATACGGCCAAATTTAGTCCTGCTCCTTTAGAAATATCCAAGGACCAACGTTACGATTGGCAAATCATGGGAGAATTACAGCGCCGCCTCTTTACAGGTAATATTTTTGAGCGAATTAAAAGCAATTTACTTTCCCGGATTCATCCCATCACGAAATTAGATTTAGCTTTAAAAACCGGACCTTATGGTATTTTCGGAGGTCGATTCCTACGTAAAAATGGAATAAGTTTGAAACGCCTAAAGCGCCATCCTGAAGGCATTGCTTTATCTCCTTTAAAACCCGTTTTACCAAAGCGCTTATTCACTAAAAATAAACGTATTGAGTTAATGCCCCCACTTTTTGTTCAGGAAATGACGAAGATAAAAGCACTCCTAAATCCCAAAAAGAAAGGTACGTACCCATTTAAATTAATTGGGCGTCGCCACTTACGTAGTAATAATTCTTGGATGCACAATCTACCTGTTCTAGAAGGTGGTTCTAGGGTTTGTACAGTGCTCATTCATAGAGAAGATGCCCATCAATTAGCGATTGAATCAGGGGCAATGGTAGAAGTATACTCTGAATTTGGCAGTGTTCCTATTATGGCCGAAGTTACAGAAGACATCATGCCTGGCACCATTAGCATCCCACACGGTTGGGGGCATAAAGGGGATCGTATGAAACTAAATAATGCCCAGCAAAATGCAGGGGTTAACATCAATGTCTTAATTGACCACAACAGGCTTGATCCTTTATCCTACACAGCTGCGTTTAATGGCCAAGCGGTGGCGATTCGAAAAAAATAAACGCTACCTTTTCATAGAAGCCATTTGAATCTACTTGCAGTAGACAGGTAGATTCAAATAGCATCATAAAAAGTAAAAACATTAACCATTTTTTAACCAACATTATGGTTATTATTCACGTTTATAAGACACTTACTATAAAAGTTATAATCCCTAAACATAAAGAATTATGATCACCATGATATTAGTAGCCCTAGTGGCGAAGTTAGTCCACGAATTTCGGAATCCGGCGGTATAGTTAAAACTACCGGCCTCGCTTTTTTTGCAGATTCACATAATCCAGGAAGTAAATTAGCTTCACAGAGATACTATTCCGTTGTGGATTCTCAAATAGACCATCCAGATTTTGAAAATAACTAAGCTCTGAAGTTTCTTGGAAATTTAGTATGGCGTCTTTCCAGATGATAAACAGATCACTGCCCGGTGCAAAGCGCCAACGATAAATCATATCAATATTAAAGGCATTAAAATTCGTATCGTGCATTTGATTATAATCGGTCAAGCCCAAACGTCCATTCTCTTCTAGTAAATTAAACTCACCGTAGGCCACTTTTGACCAATAATGCCGCATCCGGAAGGTTAGCGCCATATTACTATTAAAGTTATAAGCCGCATTGAAAGTGTTGACGATGGTAGAGACATCCCTTCTACCAAAAATAATGTCCTCCGAATCAAATTCATTACTGACTTTATTGACAAACCCAATGTCATTTTTACGATCGGTAAAATCTATTCCCCACTGGAAATTCAAGTGATCATTCACTCGGAAAGCAGGACCTAACTCAACCGACCTAGTTTTTCTACCAGATTCTCCAAAAGTTTGGAACCGACCAAAAATGCGCATGGTAAGACGCTTGCGCTGATCACTATTGATGAAAAACCCTAAACTATTGCTGGTTGGTGTGCGGAAGTATCGACCCTGTGTACGCGGCTCGAAGTAATCATAGCCTTCTACTGGCCTGATAAAATTAAAGATATTGACCCGCCAGAAATTTTTCAATTGACCCCAGGCCCACATTTCAGTTCCCCAATTGGTAAAAGTATTGGGTTTGTAAAGCATTTCATAGCCAGAGAACATCCCCAAACCACCTCGATTGAAAATGGAGAAGGGTTTATAGACATTGTATTCCTGAAACATACCAAAAGTACGCTCATTGTTATTGTTGAGAAACCCCAAATCGTTAATGTCATAAGTGTCGCTTTCCTCATTGTATTGTAAGCCAAAATTCCAGTTACCGCTGATCTTTCTAATGTTAAAATTAGCAGCATGACCTAATTGAGTTTCGTCGGTATAATATTTTTGACTGAGTTTATACTGACCACTAATCCCAAAGCTTTGTTTTTTGTTTTTTAAATCCAAAACACCAGCTGTGACATTCGCATCATAAGCAGATCCTTCTCGTAACACATTCGTGTTTACTAGACTAATAAAAGAGTTGTTTTTGAGGTTCTGATCCAATACAAATACATTATAGTTGGTCAAAGGATCAATCAAAACTTGTCGATCGCCTCGTTCTTCACTGCGTAAGGTGGCAAAAGTCTCTTTCGAGGTTGCATTGAAAAACCCAATACCTAGACCTTTCTCTGTACGGCCAGAAATTTTTGTAGCATTAATCAATTGTGCCTGGGCAGGATTACTCACGATCGTTTCATCATCAGCTTTTTCTTCATTGACTCGACCAGCAAAAATGGGTCGGCCACCAACCCTACGAGAATAAAAGAGATTTCCTTTGTTAAACAATTCTGTCCCTTCCGTAAAAAATTGCCGATTCTCATCGAAACGGACTTCGAAAGGAGACAGGTTGAGGACATTATTATCGGATTGTGCTTCGCCAAAATCTGGAATCAAAGTCATGTCTAAGGTGAACGCATCCGAGAGTCCCACCTTGATATCCATACCACCATTGATCGAGTGACCAAAGCTATTCACGGGATCACTGCTTTTATCGTGGTAATTTTCGCCGTAAACCGCTACAAAAGGTGTGGCTTGAATCCGCACCGGCGGTTTGATATTTTTGATACCAGTCAAATAGCCCGCTTGGTTTAAGAACCCATTTTGGTTAGGGTCAATTTCACTCCAGAAACTTTTTTCCTGAATACGTCGATCCAAGCGACCAAAGTTGACATGCCAGGTTTGTTGCTCCGTCTCCGGGAAACGCATAGCGGAATAAGGAACCCACAGCTCCGCAATCCAACCGTCACTGACGATTTGCACCTGACTTTCCCATACTGCATCCCAACTTTCATCCTCCCCAAAAGTAGAATACTTGGCATCAAACTGTACGTTGGAAGAAGTGACAATAAAACTAACGCCGTTATTGCCATCTCGGTAAGGATCAATAAAAATGCCAAACCAATCCGCATTCCCGATATCATCGCGTTGGACCAATTGTGTGGGAATTAATTGTGGCTCGGGATCGTACATTTTCGCTGCGATGTACATACCACCGTCATCGTAGAGTATACGTACTTCGGTGCGTTTGGAAGCAGCTTCACCGGCACTAGGTTCTAGGGTGGTAAAACCTTCGGTTGGAATGGCAGATTGCCAGCTGGCTTCAGAAAGTTCTCCATCGATATTAATAGCTTCTTTAGTACGTGAAGCATTAACCTGTTTTTTGTTCGGATCAAGATCTTGCGCGGCACAGAGGGTGGTCATTGTGCAAAGCACAACAATTAAAAGGTTTTTCATCGGGTGATTTTGTATAAGTAATCCCCAAAACTAAAGAAGATTCAGGAGATTACATTTCTCGTAATTGTGATTAAGCTGTTAAAATTTGAAGCACTGTCAACATACTTCGATTAGCTTTGATTCAAAGGTAGGTTTATATCCTCAAACTAATAAATTAGTTGAATTATAATCGTCTAACGCAGGCTTTTTATCGATGAAAACTAATTTGTTAGTTGAAAAAGAACCTCAAACCAAAAAGAGTCAAGCAGCTGATACTGCTTAACTCTTTTTCTTTATCGTGT